>JALWEL010000146.1 GCA_027014065.1 DHVE2 group archaeon | reverse complement strand
TTCCCATACCCTCCAGCATCCACTAAAGAGATTGTTCATAAGGGAAGGGTTTGGAAAGTAGGAACCACCAGCGAGTTCCTATAACCTCCTGCCGCCATAAAATATTTCTTTGGGGGTAAACGAGCATCGGAAGATGCGAGCACGCCCTGCGAAGCAGGGCAGCGGTACCCATGTCATAAGGGAAGGGTTTGGAAAGGGAAACCGCAGGTGTCCCTTCCAGTGGGGCCGCCGAGATTTGAACTCGAGTCTCCGGCTCTTTCGGGGTTGCGGGAAGGTAGAGGAAACCCGCTGGCGGTTTCCCTCCCGAAGCCGGAAGGATGCCAAGCTACCCCACGGCCCCAGCATGATGGGAAAAGAGAAGGGATAAATAATCTTTTCTAAGAACATAGGAACCACCAGCCCGCGAGAACCTCCTGCCACCAAAAAATGTTTGTGAGTTTTGGAAAGGAAGGGTTTTGAAAGGGGAAATGAGCAAATCCAATGGATTTGCGAACCAGCCCTGCTTTGCAGGGCGCTGCTTGGTGCCCCTTCAAAGTGCTCCGGCCGGGATTTGAACCCGGGTCGAGGGGTTGAGAGCCCCTAATGCTTGGCCGGGCTACACCACCGGAGCATCGCGAGGGCGGTCTGCCTGCTTTTTAGCGGGCTTAACCACCGGAGCATCTGTTACACCGGCCGTGAGCAAAGGCGTAATTGGGTTTGAGTATAAAAAAGTTACATGTGGAGAAATTTATCAACCAAAAAGGAATTACTAACTTTGATGTTCGGAGAACCACAATATAGGAATAAGAGGGTTGCATATTCATATCTCTTATTCTGTATTCTCGTGATAATCTCTTATATTCTCTCGCCCGAAGTACTCCCATTTCTCCCATTTTTGATAATTTTTCCTCTTATCTATCATTTTCGAAAATTCATGGGATATTTTACGGTTTTTCTCTGGTATGCGTTCCTCTGGCTACTTTACTTCATAAGCATGGGTGGATATGGGGTTTGGGGAATTAGTGTCTTCCGCGCTTCTCATGGGTACCATTTACATCCATGGATACATCCTTTTGAAACTTCGCGAGCACGTAACGCGGTATTATTCAGAGGCTGATTTGAGAGATGAACGCGCTCATGTGTTTTTCTTGGGGCTTTTTCTATTCATAATTGCTTTCTTTTTGAATATGCTCACGATTCCCATGCCTATAGATGTCGGGAAAGATTTGCTGGGATACATTGTTCTTTCAATACTCTTAACATCTGCTTTGATATATGCTTTTCTCAACTTTGTGCTGAAATTATCGGAAATAAAATCGGAATACAAGAAGGATGTGATTCTATTGTTATTCGTTTTAGGTTTGCTAATCATCGTTCCCGCATACATGATGGGATATTCCGACGTTACAACATATTACTCAAAACTCCCACTTTTACTTTATTCTTATTTTCTTATATCATTTGGAGGTGCATTTACCATGCTCATTCTCCAAGCCGAATAGCGAGTTCGAGGACAAAATTGATATAATTCATCGTTTCTGGTGAGGCAAAAGGTGATTTCATGCGTGTGGCATTCGGAATGGAAGATAACGAGCATCTCACGGAAGGGCATTACGGCGACTCGAAATTCTTCCTGATTTACGAAATCGATGAAAATGGGATAAAGATGGTGGAAAAAAGGGAGAACAAAGCTGCGGATATTGAAGAGGCGGAGCACGGAGACGTAAATAAGTTCAAAGCTGTCATTGCTCATTTAATGGATGTTGATGTCTTGGCGGCGTATCGTATGGGTCCGAATTTCGTTCGGATAAAAGAAAAAACGAATAAAAGGGTATTTCTGACGAGAAATAGGGATTTGAACCGCGCATTGGAAAGATTGAGGGAGAATTTTGAGAAATTGAAAAGTGGGGATGTGCTTTAGGTATTCCTAAAAAATTTGAAATACTTTACCTCCATGTCCCTCCCCAATGATAAACCGCATCCTCATACCCACCGACGGTTATGGGCTCGAAGACCACGTCATTTCTTATGTTGCTCGAGCGTTTCCGTTTGCGGAGTTTCACGTGGTGAGTATAGTGAATACTTATGAAAGGGGAGTTCAGATGACGACTCTTCTCTACGATGAGATGAAAAAAGCTGCGGAAGAGGCAATTTATGAGGCTGAAGAAAAGCTCAAAAATTTTGGAATTCATGATGTGAAAATTGCACTTTTAGAAGGGTTACCATCTCGGGAAATAGTGAGATACGCAAAGGCGCATGATATTGATTTAATTGCCATGAGGGTGTACAGCAGGAAGAATACGGCATCAGCTCACCGCCTTGGCTCTACTGTGAGAAACGTTCTGAAAAGGAGCAGAATACCCGTTTTAACAGTTGCTGAGGAAGTGACAAAACTTCCCATCAAAAAGGCCGTATTGCTTACCGATGGGACCATGAAGACTAAAATGGCGGAAAATTTCGCGATTTTGTTCTCTTCTTCATATAACGTTGAAATTGAAGCCATATATTTTTCTCCCACCGATGATGAGGAACGTGGTAAAAAGATAATAAAGAATTTAGAATGGAAAGCGGAGCACTGGGGAGTGAAGATAAAGGGCAAAATAATACGGAAGGATTTGAATGAGATACTACAGGAAATATACAGCGGGGATATAGTTATAATGGGGATGGGAAAAAAGTCCATGTTTGGTTACGAGATAGGACACGTCACACTCTATGTGGTTACACACTCCCCCGTACCAGTGATTTTGGTACCTAAGGCTAAAGATAAGAGGTGGGATAAATGGACATCACGCAAATAGTTACTCTGGGTATATTTATCTTGGCATATGGATTAATATTCAGCGGTAAATTTGATAGAACCACCGCAGCATTAATCGGAGTTATAACTATGGTGGCCGCTGGCTACATACTTCATTTTATGGATTTTGAGGAGATGTTGGGGTATGTGGATTGGGAAGTAATAATCCTCCTTTTTGGTATGATGACCTTCGTGGGGGAGTTGGCCAGGACCGGATTCTTCAAGTATCTGGGGATAAAAACCCTAAAACTTGCCAAAGGTAAAGTATGGGTGATGTTCGTTTATTTATCCATCCTTACCGCTGTTGTTTCTATGTTCATAGATAATGTGACCACGATTCTCCTCATGATTCCCCTAACAATCGAGGCCGCGGAGCTCATGGATATAAATCCTGTGCCTATGATTTTAGGAGAGATTGTTTTTTCAAACGTGGGTGGTACAGCTACGTTGATAGGTGATCCACCTAACATTTTAGTAGGTATTGCGGCACATCTGACGTTCAATGAATTCATAAAGAATCTGATTCTTCCGGTTACATTGTCGATCGTAGCGTCTCTTATTTTGGCAAAGTTTCTTTACAGGAAAGAATTTAGAGTCAAACCTAAAAACATCGATAAAATAATGGCCATGGATGAAAAGGCGGAAATAGTGGATCCGAAAAGGATGAAAATTCTCTTAATTCTCCTGTTCGTGATGGTGGGCTTTTTTGCCACGGAGCGTATGACGGGGATACCTGTGGCATTTGTGGCGCTGGTTGGGGGCTCCATTTCCCTAGCTATTTCGGAGCACTATCCACAGGAAGTGTTCAAAGCAGTTGAATGGCCAACTCTGGTGTTTTTCATTTCCCTATTCATATTGGTGGGTGGTTTGGATGCCACGGGACTTTTAAGCGACATGGCCGGTGGAATAAAGAGCATATCTAACAATCCGATGATTATTGCCATAGTGATACTTTGGGTTGCGGGGATATCCTCTTCAGTGGTAGATAACATACCTATAACCGCCGCGCTCATACCCGTCGTTGGAATATTGGCAAAGGATTACAACACCACTGTCTTTTGGTGGGCTTTGGTGATGGGTGCAGATATAGGTGGAAATATAACACCCATAGGCTCATCGGCAGGCGTGGTTGGACTTGGGATCTCTAAAAAACTTGGCTTTGAAATAAAAAATAAAGAGTGGACGAAGATGGGCACAACAACTGGGATATTAAGTTTGGTGATGTGCTCCATCTCCATTTTCATCATTTCTTTGTTTTGAGTATTATCCTCGCGTCTACTATTTTTATTCCGTCCTCATAGGCCATGACTGGATTTGCATCCACTTCCTTTATATAGTCTCTGAAATCCCATACCAGCTGGGATAATCTGCTTATTGCCTCTGCAATTGCCTTCACATCCCTCGGCTTTTCACCTCTGGCGCCTCTGAGAATCTTGTATCCCTTTATTTCTTTAATCATGTCCATTGCTTCATCCTCTGAGAAAGGCGCTATTCTGAAAGTCACATCTTTGAGTATTTCCACGAAAACGCCGCCTAAACCGAACATTACCGTTGGTCCAAACTGCTTGTCGTAAGTGCTTCCTATGATCGTTTCCGTTCCCCACGGCTCCATATGCTGCACATAAACTCCGTGAATTTCCGCATGGGGATCGTAGCGCTTTGCATTCTCAATTATGTCGTGGAACGCCTGCCGAACCTCCTCATCGCTCTTTATATTAACCTTTACACCGCCTGCATCGCTCTTGTGGATGATCTGCGGGGATACGATTTTCATAACCACTGGATACTCCACAGCATGGGCTATCTTTACGGCTTCCTCTTCGGTCTTGGCCAATTTGCCCTTTGGAACGGGTAAGCCGTAAGCGGCGAAAACTTCTTTAGCTTCAGGCTCGGTAAGTATGGTTCTTCCACAACCGATGGTTTTGTGTATTATGGCCTCCGCTTTTTCTTTATTGACTTTGTACGGCACGAATTTAGAAGTCTCTTTATCTTGGTATCTTCCATAGGTTCTCAGAGCTGCGATTGCTCTAACCGCCGCGTCTGGGCTCTTGTAATACGGAATTCCGTTCTCTATCAACCACTCTCCAGCTTTTACGCTTGCCTCACCACCGGTGTAATTCACAATCACCGGCTTATTCACGCCGGCCTCGTCAATGGCCTTCTTTATATTTTGCGATATCTCTAAGGGGTCAGTGAAAGAGGTTTCGCAGAAGAGAACAACTATTCCATCGACCCAATCGTGCTTGAGAGCGTCTTTTATCGAGCCGTAATACTGCTGGGCATCAGCCATGCCTGTCAGATCTACGGGATTCTTCGGGCTTCCGAACTCAGGCATGTGCTTCATCATAAGGAGTTTCAAGTCATCAGGGGCGTCCTTTATAGGTATTCCGTATCTCTCAGCAGCATCCGTGGCTAAGACTCCGACTCCTCCACCGTTGGTTATTATAAGGAGATTATCTCCTTTCATGGGCGGCTGCAACGCGAGGGCCATGGTTTCGTCGAAAAGTGCATCTAAATTTTCAGCGCGAACCACGTGGCCTTGCTTAAAAGCAGCGTCGTATATCTTTGTGCTCCCTGCAAGACTTCCGGTGTGGGAAGCGGCCGCAGCGGCACCTCTCTGGGATACACCAGCTTTAAGGGCAATTATTGGCTTCTTTGATTTTTTCGTTTTTTCCAAGAATTTGCGACCGTCTTTTACGCCCTCCATGTACAGCGAGATGACATTCGTATCCGGGTCTTCGTTGAAATATTCAATCAGATCCCCGAAGTTCAGGTCTGCCATATTTCCTATGCTAATCATATGCGATATGCCCACTTTATCGCTCCATGTACGTGCGTCCATGGCAATTAGCAACGCACCGCTCTGAGATATGAGTGCGGCCTTGCCCGGGTACGGAAGATATGGCCCGAATGAAGCATTTGCTTTCAGGGGATTGTTCATTATACCCACTACATTAGGTCCGAGAATTCTCATATTGTACTTCCTCGCGATTTCAACCACTTGATCCTCTAAATCCTTGCGTCCAACTTCGCTGAATCCTGAAGCGATTATCACGAGGCCCTTCACGCCTTTCTTGCCGCAATCATCGGCCACCGCGGGAACATACTTTGCGGGTACAACGATTAGCGCGATGTCCACCTCGTCTGGAATATCTAAGATGCTGTGATAGCATTTAAGTCCCTTTATTTCGTCAGCCTTTGGGTTTACCGGGTATATTTTACCCTCGTATCCTGATTCGATGAGGTTCTTTACGCACTGGTGCCCTATTGCCTTTGGATCTCTGCTTGCTCCGACGATTGCTATACTTTTTGGTTTGAATATGGGGTCTAAGGGGTGCATTTTTATTACCTCCTTGCAAGGGTATGGCGATATCCCATAATAAAGTTCATATTCGTCGAAAAGCGAATACGGAATTCACGATAGTTAAAAGGACAGATAATTATAAATAGAGCGATGGGATTTAACAATTGCGCTATGGAAGATAAAATAGTTCACCTCAGGTTGAGCGAGCATCCCGATATCACAATTGGAGAGATAGTTGAAATTATGGAAGAGCTCGCAAAGAAGTATCCTGATCGGGAAATTTTTTTAGATGGGGATGAGAACGCCATTTGCTCTAGGCCCAAAAAACCTGAGGAATAGCTCAAGGGATGAGGGAGGAGAAGAATAGGGCTATAACTGCAATGCCTCCTATAACCAATATCACTACTATTATCCAGAGAATGAGCTTTAGAAAGAATTTCAGTAAGCCCAATATGGCCAGTAGAACTAAGACTATGGCTAAGCAGCATAGGAGGTTCATAAAAAAGCATGGGCTTTGATGTATTTAACATTTTTCAAATGAAAAAAGGGGAGATTATTCCCAGAGATATACTTCAGGAATGCCTTCAGCGTAGCTCTCGCCGGATATGAACACGTCATCGACGTACACCCCATGTGGATCGTTGGAATGCGAAGGATCCCATGTTTGCGATGATGATGCATTAGTGACTATTCTGAATCTTAGCAATATTGTATTCCCTGCCCATCCGCTGAGATCGCAATTGATTCTCAATAATGTGTGCGAGTTGACCCATCCGTAAGCGTTGGTTGCTCCGTTATCCAACGTTCCAGCGTAGCCGCCGTGACCGCTGGAGCCCCATCCTATGCGCACACCGTAAGTTATGGATTTCCATGTAATGCCGTTATCGCTGCTCACTTCCACGCGCACGGTCGCGGGAGGCAATCCGGCCTCAGGATCTAAGTTGAAGCGAATCCAGAAGTCTAAAGATGCGTTTCTTGCCGATGTTAGATCTATTTGTTTGCTTGTTAATGCAGAATCTATACCTACGGGTAGGTTACCATTTGCGTCTTTGTATACCCATGCATAGTTACCTGAATGTGCTTTGTCCCCATTACTTGTCAGGTTTTGTAAGCTCCACAGATCATGGGAGTTATCGCTGCTGACTTTAATTCTCACATCGTCTATGTACCAGCCCATTTCGGGTTGCCAGCCATTGGCTGCGGATATTCCTCCGTATTGGGCGAAGATGAATACCACCCTAATTTGAGTGAACATGCTTACATATGGCGTTAAATCTGCTTCCACGTATCTCCAGTCAAACGTTCCTCCGCCGCTCCTTCCGTTGAAGCACCAGTATGGATGTGCTCCGTACATGTCTATGAGGCCCGTGGAACCGTCGGGTCCTCCTGAGGTGTAGTCCGAGTCGACTCCGCTCATAAGTAAATTGCCGGAGTACGGTTGTTTGGGTTTTATGTAAATTCTGTGATTCTTATCCCATGACCACGAACTCTCTCCAGGTTTCTTTCCCCATAGGTAGATTATTCCTCCATTAGTTCCTTCGGTCATCCAGTACTTGGTCCAGAAGGATAATGTTGTATTCCCCGAGCTATATACAGAAATAGCTGGTGTGGTAAGGTAGCGGTATCTCATCATCTTTACGGAGTATGTTGCTCCTCCAGATCCTCCGCCACCTGAGGGTGAGTAATCAACAGTTATCTTCACATTATCCACAAAGAATATCTCATCATAGTTCACATTTATGCGGAATCTAATGTAAAAAGTGGTTGCTGAGGAAACATAGGAAGTTATGTCATATGTGCGAGTATTTGGACCTCCCGTTCCGGAATATTGGGCGATAGTATTCCAATTTGAGTTGTCCGTACTTACCTCTACATAAAACTTATCTGCATTCTCTGCTTTGTATCTCTCTTCTCTGAATGATAATGTAACTGAATTAATGGTGCCACTTATGCTGCTCATATCTATCTGATGCTTAATGTATGCGTGTCTATTTCCCCCGCTATAATGGGGACCATACATTTCTGCACTGTATGTCCCGTCTAATGGCCTCCAACTCTCTATTGCGGTACCACTGCTTCTCTCCCAGTTGCCCGGATAGCCTGGTGATGACCAATCGCCAGATTCAAAGTTATCTTGGAAAACGGTGGTTGTATCTCTTACCACTTCTCCAGAGGGCTTCTCTGAACTTCTGACACCTCCTGCCTGTGCCTGTAAGTTCTCAATAAAATGTCGGAAGATAGCAGGTAGAGTAGAAGGATCATTTGTGAAATTATACCAGTTGATTCTGTCCTGTGCTGTCCACCCTACCCACCTCAAGTTTCCATCTACATTACTTTCCTTATCTGCGATTCCAACTGCGTCCACATCCCATGGCATTCCTAAACAACCTCTTTTTGATGAGTCATAATGTTGGTGCCCGTGACCATCTGTTGTGTGGAACACTTGTCCTGTGTACGGTGAAACAAAACCATCCCAATTTTTTGTATCGCTTGTCCAATCGTTATATGGTGCATAATAATCACCATAATTGGCATCCCCCGCAGTTCCGGGAGCATGAAGATAATTATCTTCATCACTTGTAGCCCAACCATCAGTTAGAATTATCATGCCATGAACAGCATTGCTTCTTAGTCTGCTAGCTGCATATTCTCCTGCAGCTGCGATTGTATCATATAGCGGAGTCCACCATTTGGCAGTTAGGCCATCTATAGAATTATTAAGGGAGTCTTTATTTGCTTGCGTGGCATAAACGAATCCTCTCATCATATGTGGATCTCCGTCATAGTATGCGTTTTGGTTTGTTGTGTCTGCTCCAAAAATCCACACCGATACTCTATCTTGTGGAGATAACATGCCGATTGCATCTTTAGCAGCAATTTTTGCCGCCTCTATTTTTGTCATACTGCCCACACCTGTTGTATGTGACATACTTCCAGAGTTATCTATAACTATTACTAAGTCAATAGGAACTCTTCCTGATTTCCCTTCTGTTTCCGGTAACCAATACGCGGATGGTTGAGTGTGCGCTGCACCGTGGGTGTATGCGGATACGTTTGCATCATCGGTCATGTATATCCCGTTACCCAGTACGGAGGATCCGGTGGAAACGTGTCCGGATTCATCGGTCACTCCGCTGTGGCTCCAGTCCCAATCCCCGATGACCTTCGTATCGACATCTTTTCGAGCGAGGAAATCGAGGGGAGTTTCGCCGTTTATATTGGCGAGCGTAGCATCGTGCTCCCAGTTCCCCGAGCCATGTTCCATATCGTCCCAGAAGTACCAGACGGTTTTGGACATAATGGCTTCGTTGTTGAACTCGAGCACTTCGCCCAGGTTGGGGGAAGAGATTTCGTGGACTTCGTTGAGGGGATCGACGACCACGCGAATATGGCGAGCGTGGGATGCGAACATGGGGGTCCACACAATTTCTATTGTTGATTCATTATCGGCGGGCACGTACACACTTTTTGATCCGATCCACTCGAAGTCGTCGTAGAATCGAACTATGGTGGAAGCACCCACATCGCCGAAGTTATGTATGGTAGCCCGAAGCATGTAGGAGTGTCCTACCATTATTTGCGGAATTTCGCTCTGTATTTCTATTTCGGGCTCATAGACTGCTAATTCAGGTCTGAGTTCCAGCTGTCCGAACCAGCGGAGCATGTGG
>JALWEL010000145.1 GCA_027014065.1 DHVE2 group archaeon | reverse complement strand
TGCCCTAACTTCGTGTTCGCATTCATCAACGTGGGAGAGTTCGGAATGTATTCCCTCCGGATCATAACACTCATAAATTCATCTTTCACCCTTTCTATTTTGCTCCATCTTTCTTTAAGGGCATTGAGCACGTACGAAAATGGAACTTTGATATGCCCCTCATTAGCCAGGAATCCGTATGCCCTCTTCATCATCTCAAATTCCCAGTGGCTCAAAAATTCTGGCTCTTTTTCAACATCTAAATCCATCACGCTTTGCTCTCCATTTGGGTCATAGATGTCTTCCTCGTAGAATACATCAACCAACGCAAGATATCTTGCAGCACGCTCAAACATCTGGCGGGGTGTTTCAATTATATTTCCCTGCTCATCTTTCAAAAGGTACCGTGCTTCCAACACTTTTATGGCGTTTACCGTTAGTTTTAAGTCATCCTCCACTCCGATGATCTTCTTAGCAGCTCTGATCTTCTTTCTCTCCTCGCGATAAAGTATGTAGGCTTTTGCAACCCTTATGAAACCCTCCTCCATCAGGGTTTCTTCAACTATATCCTGTATCCTCTCAACATCTATTTTTTCTACATTCTCATTTTCTATTTTATTTATAACCTTTTCAGTTATGTATTCTGCATCTTTTTTATTTTCCTCTTTTTCAACAATGGAATCCATCGCTCGTAATACTGCGTTCTTTATTTTTTCAGCGTTAAAGTCGACTACCCTTCCATCTCTCTTTATAACCTTCATCATGTTCACCTCCTGACATACCGTGGGTAAACTGGAGTATGTACTTGTATCTTAAATTAATTTTTGGAAACACATATGGTAAACTCATCCTCAATATACCAGCACGAGATCACCATGTAGTTTATCAAATGAGATAAAAAAGATGGTAAACCACAGAAAAACATTTACAAATCGATAAATAGAGTGCATAAGCAATAGCGATTAAAATAAAAAAATGAAAAAAATCACAGATATTTGATCTTTCCAGATGGCCTGAAAGCAAATTTCTTCTTTTCTGGAACCCTTATGAGTTCCTTTGTTCTCGGATTTCTTGCTTTCCTCGCTTTCTGTACTCTACGCTCGAATATACCGAATCCCACCAGGTTCACTTTGTTTCCTTTGTTAACCTGGTCGATTACCTCATCAACGAACGCTTTTATCACTGCTTTGGCCTGTTTCTGACTTACTCCTGCTTTTTTCGCTACATTTTTTGCCAGTTCACTTATACCTACCATTTATTATCACCCCATAAGGGTATAGGTATTGTAGTATAAATATTTTTTTGTTTTGATTGCCCGGAGAATGCGTGTATAATTGGTTTATAAAATAAGTAGAAATTAAATAAATCCCTTAAAATTTAGTAAACAACAGTATTTAACAATCGTCGGTATATGGACAGAAATATTTTTGCTCTCTCCCGCGATACTCCATAGGTGCGCAAAATAGATAAAAAAACAGCAAGAAAAATCGCCATGGAAAGAATAAAAATATTACTCCAATTAGCAGATCAGAGAATGAGAGAAAACGAGGAAGATCTTGCAAAGAGGTACGTTAATCTTGCCTTACTTATATCCAAGAAGTACAACGTTAGAATTCCACGAGACATGAAATACAGAATTTGCAAAAAATGCAAACTGTTTATAGTGCCGGGAAAAAATGCGCGAGTTAGACTGAAAAAGGGAAAGGTTGTCATAACCTGTCTAAATTGTGGCTATAAAAAGAGATATAAATACAAGTAAAATCACTCACTTATGGTTTCTATCTGGAAAAGGACATTAAACCCTTTAAGTGTTGCGTGTATCTTATCCGCAAACCAGATAGCATCCTCAACTGTTGCGTGATCGTCCCATTCATAAACCATATCGTACGTTCCGGTTATGGGCTTGAATCCCAGCGACTGCAATCTGGATACCACTTCGCTTGGGGGCGCACCCTCGCTGTTGAATGTAACCTTCAGGTATGTCTTCATGCTCATCGCTGGATAATTGAACACGGATATTTATCTTTTTCCTAAGCTTATTTGAAAAACTTTTCCACCCTTTTCTTGATTTCGGACTGTCTGGTGGGTATCCCGCTCATTATTCCCTCCATCTCCTCAATTTTTCCAACAATATGTATCCCTTTCCTTGAGATGCGGTACTCTATCAGATCCTTTTCCCTGGCTGGGGAATGGCTCTTCACAATAACCATCACCCTCTTCAACTCTCCACCTATCTCCGCGTACCTGAGATTGATTATATTATTGGACAGGTAGATTATATGCTCATCGCCCAATTTGTAGTACGAAATTATCTCCGGGGTTGTATACGTGAGCAGGACCGATTTACTTCTACCTTTTAGATAATGAATTATCGAGTTTATAAAATCCCTGTATTCATCGCCACGTTCCAGCGAGTTCACACCGTCAAAAACCACTCGATCGACGTCTTTTGCGTAATTATAAATTTCCCATATATGCTTGTAGAAATCTATCTCATCAGGATTTGTGTAAACTATTTTACAGTTTGCTGGATTGAAGCCTAACACTCTCATAGAATGTTTTATCAAAGAGGGGTGGGCTTCGTACGATACGAACAAACCCTTTTTTCCGGTGGCGCATGCCGTAGCTAAAAATTGGATTGCTATCAGAGTTTTACCTGTTCCCGGCGGACCCACAAGGAGAGTTACATCTCCCGCGTAAGTTTCTCCCAACATTTCTTCTATCTTTGGAAGTCCGAATTTTTCGGTTCTGAGGTCTTTTGGTGGTTCAGCGGCTATTTTTCGTGGATAAACAAACAGGCCATTTTCTCCCACTTCGAATCCATGCTTTCCACCGATGAAGTTACTGCCCCGCACCTTCAGAACCTCTATTCTTCTCCTCTTGCCATCATAAGTTAGATAAATAACGGAATCCGCTATGTACTCCTCCACACCGTACCTGCTCCTTCCGCTTATTTCTTCGCTTGTAAATACAGTGGTAACTTTGTATTTTCTAATATTCTGAGACAAATTAAAAATGGCGTTTCTCATTAGATTTTCTCCTTCATAATGGGTAAAAAGAGGCGCAATACCATCCAATCCAACCCTGCTTATGTTGTGCACAAC
>JALWEL010000144.1 GCA_027014065.1 DHVE2 group archaeon | reverse complement strand
ACGAAAAAGAGAGAAAGAAACTGAGCGAGGTGCGGGAAGAGCACGCGAAGGTTCGGGAGAGGGTAAACGGAATCCACGAGGAGATAAAAAGAAAAGATGATGAGATAAGGGCGAAAAGAGAAAAAGTGAAAGAGCTCAGGGAAAAAATAGAGGAGGGAAAAAAGAAAACGGAGATGGTGAACTGGTTAGACGAGAAATTCAAGCCCGCGCTGGAAGACATCGAGAAGATGCGGTTATCCGTGATAAAGGACGAGTTCAGAATGCTCTTCGAAGAGGGGTTCCACGAACTCCTCGGAGAGAGCGACTACGACGCCACCATCGATGAGAACTTCAAGCCGATAATAAGGTACGAAAAATACGACATGCCCCTTGGCACGCTCAGCGGAGGAGAGAGGACTTCAGTTGCTCTGGCATATCGCCTCGCGCTCAACACCATGGTTAAAAAGGCTCTGGGGCTCAAAAGCAATCTTCTCATATTAGACGAGCCCACGGACGGGTTCAGCAAAGACCAGCTTTACAAGGTGAAGGACATATTGGAGAAGATGGACACGGACCAGATAATCATAGTGAGCCACGAGAAAGAGCTGAGAAATTTAGCGGATGAAATTTTCGTGGTTGAAAAGGAGAACGGGGTGTCGAAAATTTCTGAAGTGAGATAACTCGGATAACTTATTTATCCCATTTCCCCATACTACCATGATGTTTGTTGGACGGGTGAAGGAGCTTGCAAGATTGAGAACCTTAGCTGATGTTGTTAGACACGGTGAGAACTCATTCATTATCATCGAAGGTTCTGCGGGCATAGGCAAAACGAGCCTTTTGGAAAAATTAAAGGAAGAACTCGGAGATTTTCAAATTTACGAATCGCGGGGAGATGTGGGCTCCCAGTACATTCCGTATTCCCTGTTCACAAAGGCATTCGATGTGGAAAACATAGTGGACATTCCGAAGAAAGAAGAGTACCGAATGGCGAAAAAAATCGGAGAAAAGTTGAAGGGAAAGAAGGCATTCGCTCTGGTGGACGAGCCAAGCGGGACATTCTGAAGAAAAATACTGGAAGAAATAGGAGGGGGCTTAATCATATCCTCCCTCAGAAACGACGGAGTGTTCATCACGGAGTTGGATGTTGAAAACGGGATAAAACCCTACGAAATAGACTCAAAAATTCTGGACAAACTGGTAAATTATATCCGCGAGGAAAAGGAGCCGAGGGTGCTCATAGAGAACATAAACTATTTGATTTACTCGTTAGGCCTAGAAAAGGTTCTCATGTTCCTCAGGGACATATACTCCGCAAATAGAGGCACTATAATCGTTTCCGGAGATTTTAGAAGTTGCAAAGAGGAAAACTTCAAAAAATTGAGCTCTCTTTTCACCCATGTTTATCGATTTCGCTTCTCGGAAAAAGGGGAGAAAAATCTGATTTTCACCCCGACCCTGCCCCACGGCGTGGTTCTGTTCTCCGAAAATAAAGGGGGAGATTACTGGATTTCGGAATCCTCTGAGCTACGACCAAGCATGCCCCACTTCGCCCTATTGGACAAGATAATGAAGGAACTGAAAGAGAGAGACATAGGATTGGACTGCATGAGAAGCTTAATCGATTACAATTCCCTCGAGGAAATTTACGTATGGCTAAAATATATCGGGGACGTTGCCATGCTCCATGGGAGAAAGGTGTATGTGAGTACTTCCTCCATGACCCCTTCCGAATTGGTATTCTTCAGCTCTTTGGGGGAAATAAAAGAGGAGGGCGAGGACATACAGATGTCCCAGTACAAAATATACGAGTCCTTTTTAGAATTTCTGGAAAATTTAGCCAAGGAAAAGAGGGTTGCGATAATAATGGAAGATATCCAGTGGGCCGACTCAAACTCAATGGAGATGCTCAACTACATAGCAAGAAGCATGCCCAAAGGTGTGCTATTCATAATATCGTATAGGGGAGAGGAAATCGCACTCACGAGAAAAGCGAAAATAATTAGAGATATGTTCGACTACGAAAACACGGAAATTATTCGTTTAGGCCCGCTGAAAAGGGAAGATGCGGAGGAATTGATGGACTCACTGGGTATAGAGAAAAAAGATGAAGCGTACAAAAAAACCGGCGGGCACCCTCTCCTTATTAAAGAACTCGCTAAATTCTCCGGCGAGAAGTTCATACCGGATACGGTTGCGGAAAGCATAGAATACCAGCTCAGCAAACTGGACGACACAACCCTCTACTACCTGAGATTTCTATCGGCCATGGGCATGGAAATCGATGAAAGAGAAGCGAAAGAAATTTTAGGCGACAAATGGAAAAAGGAAATGAGTGGCTATGAGGATTTTATCGAAATCGGAGAAATGATAAGGTTCAAGGGGGCCATGATTTGGGAGCAAATATACGGGAACATTGCGCCGGATTTAAAGGTGAAATTCCACAAAAAGCTTGGAGAGTACTACTCAAATAGATCGCCGTTCAAAGCAGCCTATCATTATTATATGTCTAAAAAAAGAATTGCGATCGAATATCTCAAGCGCGCGGCCGAGAGCGCCGTGGGAATGTACGCTCTGGAAAACGCAATAGATTTCTACAAAAAAGCGCTGGAAATCGCCGAGAAATTTGATATTAAAGAAGAAATCGTGGACATTTTAGAAAAAGTTGGGGATCTGGAGAAAATCACGGGCAGGTACAGAGAGGCCTTGGAGGATTTCAAAAAGATTTTAGAGATAAGAGAGGATGCGCGGATATTCTGGAAAATTGCAGCAATTCAAGTTGATTTGGGAGAGTACGACTCCGCTCGAAAAAATTTGGAGATGGCCCAAAAGGAAGGGGACGAGGAAATAAGGGAAAGAATAAAAGAGACCTTGGGAACGCTGAGCATAAGGCAGGGGAGATTAGATGATGCGGAAAAATACTACGAAGAGTTTCTTAAATTCGCCAAAAGAACGGGAGAAAAGAGAGAAATAGCGAATGCCTACGCAAACTTAGCCAGCTTGCGATTTCACCAATCGAGGTACAAAGAGGGCTTGGAGTATGCGAAGATGGCCATGGAAAACGCCAAGGAGAGTTCAAGCTACAAAATACTCATATCCACGTACAACATACTGGGTATAATTTACGATGTCTTGGGCAAACCACAGGAGGCTCTGGAAAAATACCAGAAAATGTACGAATTGGCTAAAAAAGCAGGGGATCTGAGAGGCATGGCCTTTGCATACAACAACATTGGCATTCTCTACTACTCCATAGGCAACTTACAGATGGTTAAAGAATACCTGGAGAAAGCGATGGAGTTGCATTTGAAGACAGGTGACATGAGGAACGTTGCTACATCTTACTACAACTTAGGAGGTCTGTACGCTGACCTCGGAAACTACAAAAAATCAATAGAATATATCCAGAAGGCGATAAAAATTTACAACAGGCTCAACGATTACCAGTTTGCCGCTTCGGCGGAAATATGGCTCGGCGTGTACAAGATGAGAATGGGAGATTACGATGAGGCGATGAAACACATAACGAAAGCTCTGAATATTGCCAAGAAGAACAACTACATCAAGGTTCGAATGATGGGTATTGTGGGAATTGCAAGGATTTTTACAAAGATGGGAAAGTACGAAGAAGCCCTAAAGATATTGAAATCCGAAGAGGAACTCGTGGAAAAGATGAAAAGCGATATGGACGCGTATCCAGAATACCTAATAACTCTCTGCGAAACTATTGTGTTATCTTCCATGTACAGCTCCGCTGAAAATTGCTTGGAAGAGCTTAAAAAGTTGTCCGACGAGAGCGGAGATAAAGAAATAGCAGGCAATTATCATCTATTTCTCGCAATTCTTAAGGATAAAAATGGAGAGACAGGAGAGGAAGAGTTCAAAAAAGCGATAGAAGAAATAAAAGAAGGAGGCTACGTGTCCTCTGTGGTGGACTCTTATTACCGCTACGGAAAAGTACTGATGGAATTGAATGACCCGCGAGGAAAGGAGTACCTGAAAAAAGCGAAAAACATGTACTTGAAAATGGGGTTAGATAAGATTGTGAAAGAAATAGACGAGCTGTGCGGAGATTGTTAGAAAGATATATATGAGCGAGTCCCATGCCCCAACCATGATATCGCCAAAGGAAGTTCATGAGGTTTTGGGAAAGAGAATTTTGACCGACGGCCTGGACATGGTGCTGGACATCGACAAGAGCCACGGAATGTGGTTGTACGACGCAAGGCACAGTAAGTACTTCCTGGATTTCTTTGGATTCTTCGCCACCAGCGCGCTGGGAATGAATCACCCCGGAATGTTCGAGGCGGAATTTCTGAAGAAGTTGCAGAGGACCGCCATAAACAAGATAACGAACAGCGACATTTACACCGTTGAGTATGCGGAATTCGTTGATACACTCTCAAAATATGCAACGCCTTCGTATTTCCGTTATTTCTTCTTCGTCTCCGGCGGAGCGCTGGCGGTCGAGAACGCTTTGAAAACCGCTTTCGATTGGAAAGTCCGCAAGAACATAGCCGCGGGAAAGGGAGAGAAAGGGTACAAAGTTATACACCTAAAAGAAGCGTTCCACGGCCGCTCAGGATACACTCTAGCGCTTACGAACACATTCGACCCGAACAAGACCAAGTACTTCCCCAAATTCGACTGGCCTCGCGTCACGAATCCTAAAATCACGTTCCCGCTGGAAGGGGAGAATCTAGAGAAGGTTAAGGAGATGGAAAAGAAGAGCCTCGAAGAGATTCAGGAAGCCATCGACAAACATCAAGAGGATATCGCAGCGTTCATAATGGAGCCAATCCAGGGCGAGGGCGGAGATAACCATTTCCGCAAAGAGTATTTCAAGGCCGTGGAAGAAATCACGAAGAAGAACGACATAATGTTCATCGTTGATGAGGTTCAGACGGGTGTTGGCGCCACTGGCAAGTGGTGGGCCCACGAGCACTTCGATGTGCAACCGGACATAATGTCATTCGGCAAGAAGATGAAGGTCTGCGGTATAATGGTGGGTCCGAAGGTGGATGAGGTCGAGGACAATGTGTTCCATGTGCCAAGCAGGATAAACTCCACCTGGGGCGGTAACATCGTGGACATGGTAAAGGCACAGAGAATAATCGAGATCATACACGAGGATAAGCTTGTGGATAACGCGGCTAAGATGGGAGAGTACATGCTCAAGATGCTCCACGAATTAGAAGAGAAGTATCCAGACAAAGTGAGCAATGTGAGGGGAAGAGGAATATTCGACGCATTCGATCTCGCTACGACGGAAATGAGGGATAAGTTCTTCTCCGAGGCATACCACAACGGATTGTTAGTGCTGAAGAGCGGAGCACGCGGCATACGCTTCAGACCGCCGCTGATCATCACCGAGGACGAGATAAACATAGCCCACGATATAATGGAAAGAACCCTGAGATTCCTGTGATTTTTTCCTTTTTTATTGTTTTTTCACTCAATTTTCCTCTCCAGTCTGGTTTTGGCATATTATTAACATCGTTACGGAATCATTGTTCAGATTTACTCCAAAGCAAATTTAAAACACCTTCGCAAAAACATAAAGAGGGAGAGAACAAAACCAAAATCGCAGAGAAGCCAAAAACTATCCAAAACCCGAAGGGATGCGGGGGGCCCGGACGAGCATCTTGGATGCGAGACCGTCCCTTGCACAAGCGTAGCGCAGTGCGGGGGGCCGGATTCGAACCGGCGAACCCCTACGGGAACAGATCTTGAGTCTGTCGCCTTTGACCTAGCTCGGCAACCCCCGCTCGGTACGAGAAAATAACTACGATTATTTAATTTTTCCCCCATCTTAATTACCCGAATTTGAACAAAAAAGTATATATATGAAAATATGTATAGAAGGTCACCTTTGGAGGTGAAAAAATGACTGAAGAAGAAAAAACTGCGGAAAAAAACACCGCAGAAAATAAAGGAATGGATATGGGAGTAAAACCACAAGGAATTCCAACGGAAATACCCAACAACACCCCCGGTGGAGTGGTAATAATAGCTATCCTCTACATAATCGGAGGAATAATGTGGCTGATATACCCATTCTTCTACATGTGGGCATTAGCAGGATATTTCCAAAATGAACTAGGATACGTACCATGGGCAAATGTATTTCTAAATACCACATGTTGCTGGATTGGCTCTTGGTTGATAGGTTTCCTGTACTTCGGAATTGCCGGCGGATTGATGAAGGGAATGAAGGGAGCATGGCTCTGGGCAGTGATATTCGCAATCATAGGCCTGTTTAATGTGCCCATCGGAACAATAGTGAGCATAATAATACTGATTTACCTATTCAGGCCGGCAATAAGAAACTGGTTCAAAAACTGAACACATTTTTTAATTTTTTTCTATTGTGTGATCCCAGAAATATTCCCCGAATTTTACGATTTTCTCCCAGTTCTCGCGGCATTTGCAATTCAAATCTTCGAGATAAGATATGTCCTGATGCCAAGAAAACTCGTATATTCCCTTAAGCACTTTTTCGTCGCATTTTCCGCAGTTGTGCGCGCCCCTGCGCGTCCCTCCGGCGGTTGGATACGATATAACTTCTCCAATTCCGTAAGTTTTCTTAAGAACTTCCACAACGCTCCAGAGCCACGGAGCGCGGTATTCTCCCCTGCTCCAAAGATATTCTACCAATGTGTTTCGCTGGATATTCATCGGATTCAAAGATATCGTTTCGGAATATTTCGATGCGAATTTTATCGTGTCTATTGCTTCCTCTATCGCTTCCGCCTCCGTCATAAACGGAGGTTTGAGAAGAACGTACGATTTTATGGGAATTTTATTCTCCATCAACTTCTCCGCGGCGGCTACGTAATGCCTCACCAAGAAACCCTTGTTTATCCGAAATAATAGGGTTTCATCGTTGGCACTCTCTAAGCCCAACGCAACCATCACGTTTCCGTATTCTCTGAGCATTTTTAATTTCCCCCCTCTGATGAACTCTGGGCGGGTCTCAACTATAACCCTCTCCGCTCCGCTGAATTCGTCCAGCATTCCTCTCTGCACCCTCTCCGGAACTTCGTTGTCGTCCAGAAAACTCCCGGAAGTGTATATCTTCACCAATTTCTCCCCCCGATATTTCTTCTTCGCCTCCGCTATCTGTGTCATCAAATCCTCTTCAGTTATGTTTGGGCTCGTGTCGTTGTAGTAGCCGCACATTGAGCATCCGGATATCTTGGCCCACTTGCAGCCCGGGGTTCTGAGTATGATCACGAAGGAATCTACAACTTCCCCTTTCAGCCTGTCTTTCTCACCCCACGCACCTATGAGATTTTTTTTCTCTTCTCTCCTGCTCTCCCTCCTCAATTCCCTTATAAGTTGAACCACGTTGTTATGCATAGTAGTATTCCCCCTTGTTTTTCTGCTCTCTGTCGTTGTAGCTGTCCGGCTTGTTAATTCTCGGTCGATTTGTATCTCCATCTCTCCTGAAAGTTATGTCCACGTTCTTCAAAAACATGTTCATCCCTTCTCTCATTGAAAATGGGCCATTCCCCACGCCATGCCTACCCGGCTCTCCCGAGAAGACCATTATGCTGTCCGCCACTATGTCCATGAAATAAACATCGTGGTCCACTATCATTGCGCTCTTTCCCAAATTCTCCATGTATCTTCTGATCACCTTCGCAGCCACCATTCTCTCGTTGGAATCCAGATACGCCGAGGGCTCGTCTAAAAGATAAATATCCGCCTCCAACCCCAGGGCGATGGCTATGGCCAATCGCTGCATCTCGCCTCCGGAAAGATTCTTCACCTCTTTGTTGTAGAGGTATTTTATTCTAAGAGGGTGCAAAACTTCCGCACGGTAAAAATTGTTGAGCATTCTCTCCTTCAGGGTGAAATTCAAAAGCTCTTCCACGGTGCCATCGTAATCGCTCTTTATGTATTGCGGTTTATAGCTCACCTTGATTTCGTTATCCACGCCACCTCTATCGGATTTCACCACTCCCGCCAGAATCTTCACGAATGTGGTTTTACCCGTAGCATTTGGGCCGACTACACCCACAACCTCGCCCACTCGAATCTCCCCGGGATTCACCTCTAAATGAAAATTCTCGTATTTCTTCTCGATGAAATCCCATGAAATCAGCACGGGAAGCTCGCTCTTCCTCTTCGGCGGATGCGCCACAAACTCAATTTTCCAGTCGCGGAACCTTATGTTCTCATCTCTCAAATATCCTTCTAAATACGTGTTTATGGCATTTCTTGTGTTTCGGACGTTGGCAACTATTCCGTATGCGCTCTCGCTTCCGTACATTATGTGCACCACGTCCGCTATGAAATCCATTATGGCAAGATCATGCTCAACCACGAAAACTATCTTTTTGGAAGCTAGCTCCTTTATAACACGGGCAACCCTCAAACGCTGATATATGTCCAGATAACTGCTGGGCTCGTCGAAGAAATAAACATCCCCGTCTTTCAGCAAAGCGGCCGCGATGGCCACGCTCTGCAGCTCTCCACCGCTTATCTTCTCTATATCGCGATTCAAAGTGTTCTCGATGCCCAATAGAGAGGCGATTTCGTCCAAATTTCCGTTCAAATCGGATTTTTTGAGAAGCTCTGAAACGCGGCCTTTGAAAACCATGGGTATCTTATCCACGTACTGGGGCTTCATAACGGTCTTCAATTCCCCATCCCTCAATTTTGAGAAATAATCGGCCATTTCCGTGCCAGAGAAATAGGAAATCACATCGTCCCATGTTACATTTTCTGAATAACGGCCTAGATTCGGAACTAAATTTCCGGATAAAATCTTAAGCGCGGTGGATTTTCCTATGCCGTTTGGCCCCAATATACCGACGATCCTATCCTTGTGAACCCTCGGAAGCCGATAAAGACGGAATCCGTTCTCCCCATACTGATGTATCAAATCCTCGTTCAGTTCCTCTGGCAATCCTATTATCTTCACCGCTTCGAAGGGACATTTATGAACGCAGATTCCGCATCCCTCGCACAATTCTTCGATTATTTTAGGATACCCACTCTCCGTTATCACCACCGTTTCCGTGCCCATCCTCACGGGCGGGCAGTAGGTACGGCATTCGTAGTTGCACTTTTTAAACTGACATCGGTCATGGATAATAACTGCAATGTGCATAAAAACACCTCAATATCTTGCCCATATTTCATCGGGTATCTCTTCGTAAACTTCTCCAATGTCTTCCACTTCCACCTTCTCTTCCACTTCGCCGGCCGCCAATCTCATGATTCTCTCCTTGTTGAGAACCCAGTAGTGTATGCGCCACTCTCTGCCGTCCCACAGCGTCGTTTCTTCGCGCTCGGTCTCTAATATATCTAGGTCCTCCAACATGTAGAATGTGTCCCTGTCTTCGGGCTCCAGCATGTTGTCTATAATTCTATCTCCGAAGCCGAAAAAGTTTAGAATGTGCATTGCCGTCATAGTTGCCTCCTCGAAACTGAGGGTTCTCCGAGGCCTGCTGAGTCCGTTCTGTATCGCTTTCGCGAATACATCAATTGTGATTATTACATCATCGTATTCCTCTTCCACAAGCATTCACTCCTTCTAATTGTGATATTACGGAATTTAAGTATATAAACTTTTGGAACGCGGCCGTGCATGCCTGTGCAAAAGATAAAATTTTCGTGATAGCACGTAGCATGGAAAAGGTATTTATCCTTGTCTTTATGGTGCTCACATAATATGCTGTGTTTAGAATGCGGAAAGAGAGAGGCAAAATACGATGGTCTGTGCGAAGAATGCTTCTTAAAGAAGGTTAAATTCACCTCTCTGCCGAAGTACCTCGAAATAACCATGTGCCCCCATTGTCACGCAATAAAGCTCGGAAGCCATTGGGAACATATATCCATGGAGGAAGCAATAAGAAAAATTGTGGAGAAGAGCATAGTTTTTGGGCACGAGTACGATTCTTATTCCTACACCATAAAGCATGGGGAAATTGATGGGACATTCGATGTGGAAGTGGAAATTGAAATAAAATATGGAGACTTGAAGGCGAAAGAAACACACCTAATAGAATTCCACGTAAAATACGAATCTTGCCCGCGATGCAACAGGTTCTTCGGAAATTACTTCGAAGCCATAATTCAACTCAGAGACATGAGGGAAGGAGAGAAGAAAAATATTCTTGATTTCACATACGGAAGAATAGAGCACTACGCCAGAAAAAACGAAAATTTATTCCTCACAAAAGAAGTGGAGAAAAGGGAGGGGTGGGATCTCTATTTAAGCGATAAGAGAGAAGCTAAAAAAATAGCGAGGGAGATATGCCACAAATACGGAGCAACGCTGAAAGAATCCCCACAGATAGCCGGAAGAAAGGACGGGCGTGATCTTTATCGGGTAACGTACGCGGTGCGCTTCCCACCGTACAGAATTGGGGATATCGTGGAAATCGAGGGAAATTACTACGTGGTAGAAGAAATAAGCGATTCGTTCATAAGAGCCAAACACCTAAACACTGGCAAAAGGAGAAATGTGGATTCGAAGAAACACAAAATAAAATTGGTGGAAAGGGGAGAAGAGATAGAGAGTGCGATGGTCATCTACTCCCGAGGCAACGAGGTGCAACTGATGGACAAAGACAACAATATCATAGAGATTGTTAGCGAAATGCCCGTGGAAGATGGAAAGAGCGTCCGAATAGTGAGAATTGACGATGTTGTATACATCGTTCCCTAAC
Organism: DHVE2 group archaeon; assembly: GCA_027014065.1. Classification (GTDB taxonomy): domain Archaea; phylum Thermoplasmatota; class Thermoplasmata; order Thermoplasmatales; family Aciduliprofundaceae; genus JAADDK01. Next base: position 20,641 of record JALWEL010000144.1, on the reverse strand, counting down.
CCCCAATTATTGCTTTTTTCACGTGAAATATTGAAAAAATGGCACATCGATAAGTTTTTTATAAGAAATGCAATACCGCTTTGATTCGGTGAGTAACATGCCCGGGCTAAAGATTGGTAAAAAACAACATGGTATTCAGTGGGACAAACTTCGGATTCCGGTGATACTGGGCTTGATAGTAGCCTTAGCTCTGTTCATCAGGATATACTGGGCAGTAGGACCTGCTATTCAGTACGGCTACGCGGTGTCCGGTGGTTCTGACTCGTATTATCACGAGAGAATTATAGATTATATTTTGAATTCAAAACACCAGATGATAAATGACCCCATGCTCAATTACCCCATCGGCAGCATTAACCCGAGACCTCCGCTGTTCCACTGGGGAATCGTAATGTTAGGGTTCCTGTTTGCGCCTTTCATGGGCAACAACATATACAACGCAGCTTTACTTTCACTAATACTTTTCCCCGCAATATGGGGCTCACTCACCGTGATACCCGTATATCTATTGGGGAAGGAGGCTTTCAGCAAAAAAGCTGGTTTGCTGGCGGCTTTCTTCCTCGCGATCATGCCCGCATCAATCACCAGGAGCGTTGCCACTCAGGCAGACTGGGACGCGTTCGACCTGTTTTTCATCGTGTTCTCATTCTATTTCTTCCTCAGAGCTCTGAAAACCGTGCATTATAAGTACTGGATAAAGGACTGGTTCAACAAAGAATCCGTCAAAAATGGTTTGAGTGAATATTTCAAAGAGAACAAAGAATCCATGATTTACGCAGCCCTCTCAGGGGTGTCCATTGGGGCCCTGGCCCTCGCCTGGAAAGGATACACTTATGCAATTGCCATCTTATCTATTTATCTAATCGTACAGGTATTCATCAACAGATTCAGGAACAAATCGCTGCTCCATATAGTAATGATAATGGGCATATTTATACTCTCGGCGTTCGGATTGGCGTTCCCGTGGTACTTCATAACGCATACCATAAAAAATTGGTTTGATGTACCCCTCATATTGATTGGGGGAGTTCTATTGGTGGGAATAATCTTGGAAGTGACTGGAAAATACCCATGGCCTTTGGTATTTGGCATCTCGGCGATCATTATAGGTGCAGGATTAGTATTAATAAACATATTCCTCCCAGACTACTGGGCTCTGATTGCCAGCGGGCAGGGGTATTTCGTCAAGAGTAAATTGTACTCTACGATCGCAGAGGCGCAACCTGCCACACTCGGATATTTGGCAATGTCATTCGGGGTGGCAATATTTTTGCTTGCGTTTGGGGGGATAATCTGGATTCTCTACCTGGTTAAAAAAGAGAAGGAAGAATACTACCTCTTCTTTGTATTCTACTCGATAATCGCCGTATACATGGCAATATCCGCAGCTCGTTTCATATTCAACGCTTCCCCCGCCTTTGCACTAACGGCAGCCATAGGTGTGATTTGGCTCTTAGACGTTCTGAGATTCAGGGAAAGTTTTGAAGAATACAGAAAGTATCAGGGGAGCTGGAAAAAGAAGCTAAAATCCGCCATGAAATTTTCGCAGGTAGCGTTCGTTTTAGTTCTCGCATTCTTATTAGTTGTCCCAACGGTGTGGAGCGCCATAGACGCCGGCATTCCTTACGAAACCAAGAAGACCTATGATAAGCAGATTTACAACGCAATGCCTTCTTTTATGAGGCCTAACGAAACCACATATAACAAATCTTCACCGTGGTACTTGGGTGCATTCGGTTACTCTCTACCCAAGCCAGAATATCCATGGGAGAGGGCATGGAAATGGTTACGGGAACAGGATAATCGCACAATACCTGAAGATAGGCCCGCTTTCGTGTCATGGTGGGACTACGGGTTCTCGGCCATAAGACAGGGCCAGCACCCTGCAGTGGCGGACAACTTCCAGAACGGATATCAGATGGCCGCCCAAATCATTACGGCCCAGAACGAGAGCGAAGTGATCTCTCTTTTCACAATAAGATTGATGGAGGGAGACTACAAAACACATCATGACCAGTTCTCGCAGGGTATGGTAAATATTTTGTACAAATACTTCTCAGCGGAAGATGTAGAAAAAATTAGAGATGTTATGAAAAACCCGGGAAAATACAGGGACGTTGTGCTCAACAATCCTGATTACTACGGATACTACGAGAAAGATATATCAGATACAAATACAAAATACGCGTACCTCAAAGGTATGTTCGCACATCACTCCGAGACGTTCTTAATCAGCCTGTACGATGATGTGAGAAATTACACGGGTAAAGACATAAGGTACTTTGCAATCGATTATCGTCTGTTCCCATTCTCCGGGAGAAACACGGGAATATTCTACGCCCCCGCGAAGTTGGGAGATAGAAGAATACACGAATACGGAGGTACCGTTGTACCTTATGATTTCTACACCCTTAAAGCAGTAGACCAGTACGGCAATGAGTACGATTTAGACAAGGTTCCTGGAAATGTGAGGATCGTTGACTACAAGATAGAATACAAACCCATGTTTTACCACAGCATGCTTTATAAGACGTTCATAGGATATTCCGGACAGGACGTAGGGGCCAGCGATGGTATCCCGGGTATTTCACCGAGTCTCTACAATTATTATCCCATGCAGGCATGGGACATGGCCCACTTCAAATTGGTATACAGAACTGCATACTGGAATCCATATAAAGACTACCAAAATCACACGAAAGATTGGAAGCCCATACCAATCGATTTGGCTCTAAAATATCAGAACGAGAATAAGGGCGTGGTGGAGCTGAATCCTCCCGCGTACCAGGTACTGCCAAACGATGTGGTTATGGTCAAATTCTACGAAGGCGCAATAGTAAAAGGTGTGGTGAAATTATCCAACGGGGAGCCCGCAAGACACGTGAGGGTAACTCTCCTGGATGAATACGGAATACCCCATGTTTCCGTTTTCACAGACTCAAATGGGAGATATAGAATACCTGCCGTGGCGGGCAATTTAACGTTGATTGTTTCCACTAACGGGAAATTGAACAAACTAAAAATGATTGAACAGACCATTCTTTACAGCGGAAAAATAAATGTGAGTGAGGAACAGGCAATGCGCCTCAAGCCAAATTACGTTATTGAGAAAGATATAACAATCAAACCGGCAAACTTAGATGGTATCGTATATTTCGATGTAAACGGAGATAACAGGTTTGATAAGGGGGATGTAAAGATAAATACCGGCATATTCGTGCTGAGAAATAATACCTACGGGTTCAATAAGACCTCGCCAATAACAAATGGGATGTACAGTATAAAAAATATAGCTCCCCACACATACACAGCGGATGTGATTTTAAACGGACGATACTTTAAAGGTGTGGAAAATATATCTCTGAGCTCCGGACAGAATCTCACAAAAGATATCCCCATTACTCCCTCATACATAACAGGAAACGTAACGTTTGTAAATGGTACCCCTGCAAACAACGCAACCGTGGAGCTCAAAGGAATTTACGCAAAATATCATGTTAACACCGATGAGAATGGAAGCTTTAAAGTGATGGTTGTGCCGGATAATTACACCGTGGTGGCCAGCATTGGAGAGTTTAAATCCTCAAATCAGATAGTGATTGTAAACCTATGGAACTACACCACTTCAGTGAACTTAACCCTTCGCCATGCATTCAAGCTGAGCGGCAGGGCCACATTTGAGGGTATCCCTGCAGGGCATTTGACAATAAAGATAACATCAGAGTTGCTCCCTCACGACATATATATAATTTCCACCGACGGCAAAGGGTACTTCAACATAAAGATTCCTGGAGGGATATACACAATATACACCACAGGTTATGTCAATAACAAAAGAATTGCCTATCTGAACACCATAAATCTGAACGGCAACATGAATATGAATTTGCATCTGAAAGAAGCGTATAAGATATACGGATACGTTCATGTTGATGCCAAAGTTAAGAATCCAGAAGTTGGCATATATGGAGAAAATACGTTTTACAGAGCGTTTGCCAATGGAACCAATTACTTCGAAGTATATCTACCTGCAGGCAAGTACGTGATTGGCTCCGTTGGTTTCACGGATAACCGCACTCCTTACTTTGGGAGAGAAATTATACACGTGAGCAGTAACAGATATGTGGACGTAACGCTTCACAGAGCATATAATGTGACAGGAACTGTTTATTTTGATAAGAACAATAACAACAAAGTAGATCCTGGAGAAATTATAGATAATGGCCTTGTGTGTCTCTACGATTCCCAAGGAATATACGAGATACGCAACATACCGCCCGATGGAAACTTCACCATGCCCACAACCATCGATTACAAGATAAAAACAATACTCTGGGGATACAATCAGACTTCCGTATCTTACGGGAAATTTGTGAAAGTAAAAGTGGCTCCTTCAATGACCCACGTGAGTGGGATACTAAGCAGAGGAAACATGGTAAATAACATACCAGTTAACATAAGGTTCAAATCAGCGGATAATTACACACAGGAAGTTTATGGTGTGACCTCGAAATATTCTGTGTATCTGCCCCCGGGTAATTATACCGTGAGCATCTTTGGATACAATCGCACATACCAGATACAAACTGGTAAATTGGTGGTACACCAGGGATTTGCCCAGCAGACGTTCAACATAACCTTCAAAGCTTACGCTCATGTAATGATAGTTTCTCAGGCAGACCATGTGAGCTGGTTCAAAAATGGCCGCAACATAACGAGCGGAAAGGTAAAGGACATATTGATAGGAAAATACACAATATACGCTACCAACGAAACATCAGCAAACATGATTTCAGTGGACATCGAAGAGAATGCAACAATCGAGGTTCCTCTGTATCCGGCATATTCTGTTACTTTCAACATAGTTAACTACTCCCCAGATACTCCGGTGAATGTGAGAAATGGTAGTGCGTACATAACCGCCACAGGTATGGTAAGGCTTCCGGCAGGATACTATAACTTCACTATAACCAAGACGAAGGTTGAAAACGGAAACTACTACGTGTACCACGCGTTGAATGAAACAGAGATAAGATCAAATACCACAGTTACACTCAACGTAATCAAAACCAACATCCTCACTGACCTCAAAGGCAAGCTCACCGGTGCGGATGAGTTTGGAAATTGTGTGATTCGCTTCATCTCCTTGGAAAGATACGCATCAAACGAAACTGCGGTCACGGATGCCACTGGAAACTACGAAATTCATCTGACACCTGGACATTACATGATGTATACATACTTCATCTCTGGCAATAATAAATACGCGAATATCTCCGAGGTTTATGTGAGCGGTAAAGAGATGCACCTAAACATAAGCATGGAAAAGGGATATGTAATAAGCGGAGCCACGTATCTTAAAGGGGAGAGAGTAAATACGATTATCCATATTAGTGTTGAAAAAGCCACCATCGACATACCATCTTACGGGTATTACTGGGTAATTTTGCCTAAGGGAGAATATAGAATTCGAGCAAGCGTGAGCAGAGTAGAGTATGGATTAAACATAACCTATTACTTCGACGAGAAAATAAACATAACCGGAGATATGGCCTACGATATACACTTAAAGAGAGACACTTCGCACATAATAGACGCGAAGGTTATTTCCGCAGATGCGTTGGTGAATCCCAACGGCACCATGGGCATAACCATGAGGATAAGCAACGAAGGAAACATAGCAGAAAATGTGAGCTTTGAAGGAGTAAACGGCTGGGAAATAAAGAACAAAGAAAAATACACGTTATATCCGGGAGAGAACAAAATGGTTTCCCTGATCCTACAAGTGCCAAAATCAGCCAAGTACGGAGAAAACAGTCTGCAGATTCGCGTAGTGTTCTCCGGGCTATCCCAGGATATCACAATACACACAAACGTGACCGCCAGATACGAAACTTATTTGAAGGAAAATATGATAGGATGGGATAATAACTCCTTGGTGTATGTGGTTAATATAGAGAACAAAGGTAACCTCAGGGTGAATTACACTCTTTCAGTACTCAACGGAATGGAGCTGAAAGACAAAGGATGGAATATAGTGATTTTGGTAAACGGAGAGAAGAGAAACTGGGTGAATCTGAGTGCGGGACAGAGCTACAAGGTGAAAATAATAGCTACAGCCACAACTAAAAATCCTTCGCTTGTGGAACCAGTTGAATTATCTGCCTTCGATGGGAAGAAAGACAACGTGGTGAAATTACAGCTCTACTCTCCAGAAATTGGACATAGTAGTCTGTACGTGGTCGGAGAGAACGTGCACAATTACACTGGAATAGAGATAGAAGACTATTATTACTGGGTATGGGGAGCGGCCATAGCTCTTGCGGTTGCAATACTCATAGTAGGGAGGTATAGGAGATGAAAGGCACAGGATTGATTCTATCTCTACTGATATTTCTCTCATTTCTTTACATGTTCCCCATGAGTTCGGGTGCCTCCAGCGCGGGAATGCATGTGGAGGGGCCCACGGTGGTTGCCATGAACACCACCGTTCAGTACAAAGTATACATAAACGGAGATTTTGACATGTACAAATGCACGCTTCTGATTGGTGGTCAAAATCTCAGCGGCGCTGAGCCATTATCGGAGGTGCTAAAAACAAGCTACGATGGATATTTCACCTTCGATGTAACAACGCCTAACGCAACCCAAACAATATACTTAGATTTTAGGGGCTATGGTCTGGTAAATTCAACGCACAAAGTAAAGGTGTTCGAAAGAAAGCTCGCGGTGGAGGTAAAAAAATCGTACACCATTGTAGCTAACGTTAAAAACGTAGAAAATTACACAATAACAAATGTAACAGTTAATTTCTACATCGACGGAAGATACATAGGGAATACTACCGTTGACAAAATAGGGGCGAATTCCACCAAACAGGTAAAGTACATTTGGGTGCCAGATGTGGGCGATGGAGAGCACGTTTTAGAGATGAGACTCATAGAGAAAGGGGTGATGTTCGAAAACAACAAAGTAAGTTACAGCAGAACAATATACATAGGAAATCCACCAAACTATGATTGGGTCGGATACTTGGGAATCGCCACCCTGATCACCTTAGCGAGCCTATTTACATTCATGCTCATGGGTAAGAAACACGGAAAAAGGGAAAATGCTCCAAAATGGAAAAAATAAATTAAAGCGAAAGGGCAGTAAAATACGAGGATATCTGCGCAACATGTTCTCTTTTTTTATCCGTTGGCAGTCCCATGTATCCCACAACCTGATGGTAATTTCCGAACAGGGGTATTTGAGATATATCCTCAAATCCTAATTTTTTGTAAAATCTTCTGGATTGCTCGGTTAAAGGTTTTGTGATCATGTATTCCGAAGTTAAATAAGCACCGAGAAGAAAAAGCTTGTAACCTATTTTCTTTCCTCTCAACCTTTCCTCAGTTTCCTGTGCACGCAGCACATTTACCACGAAAGGCAACTCTTCCCACGCATCTACGTAAATAAATCCAATTATGGTATCCCCGCGAACCGCCGTGATGAAAATGGGTCTCGGAAATTTACGGAGCCAAATTTTAAAAGTTTCCCGATAATCCACGATTCCGTAAAGGTGAAAAAAATTCAAACTTCCGATTTTGAACTCATCCACCTCGCTTGCTTCTTCTATCAAATAGTAATCGTTGTCTGTGTCCTTCGCAATGATTATCAAAAAAAACACCCAAAATTATTGGGTGGGGTAAATGATCCATACTGCCGCATTGTTCCTTAGAATCATATTAAGCTGTGTCCTCGTTATGTTCGCTTTCTCCAACAGAATGGGTAGCCATTCTTCCGGTGCTATCTTCTTTGAACCATCGGGAGAAACCGTTGCTATGTGTGCCACTTTCACCTTTTTACCCTCAACCGTGATTTTCTCGGCTGCCGCTTTTCTGTAAGTCTGTATGATAATATCCCCGGTCTCTATCGCCGTTGGAGTGATGCGGGAGTTGTAGTACTCAGCTACCTCCTTGTGTATCCTAGGGAATTCACCAATTCTCTTAGTGTATTCTTTCCACCCTCTGAGGAACGGACTATCAACGGTCACCATACAATTGCTGGACACGGCATTAACCTTCTCGAATGCAGACAGAATGGATTCTCCTTTCACTATGGCTTCCACGAAACTATCCCAGCTCGTGTATTCTTCCTCTGGCATGCTTCTGGCCAGTGAATATGCGAGGCTCATCAGATAATTGTTCATTCCGGCTGCGCCTTGCTTGTCCGCTATGTCCTCCAGGAAGAGATACGTTGCAATATCCACCATTGGATTGTCAAGCAATTCCTCATTATCTCCGCTTATCTGCTTCATTCTTCATTCACCTCCCCCTTCAAGCGGGCACCTTTCATCACCAGTGCAAACACGCACGCGTAATTCCTCAGTAAGCTACGAACGTACTCACGGTTTATACCAATCTTGTTCAAATTCTCCTCGTCTATCTTTGTGTCACCGGTGAATCCTCGATTTGCCAGATGCAAAGCCTCCAAGGGCTGGCCGGCGATTGTTATATTTCTAGCCACTTCCTCTCTGAATTTCACATGTATAATGCAGAAATTGCACACAGCGATGTTCCTGTAAGTCATGTTGTACTCATCCGCTATCTGCTTGTCCGCCTTTGGCAATTGACCGACGCTGTACCTCACTCTCAGTATTGTGGGCTCAAAAACGCATTTCTCCAGAGCATAGATGTATCCAACAACATCTCCATCTATATCCGTTATTGCCAAATCCGTTAAGGCAACAACATTTCCCTCAATGGAGAATGCTGTTCTTCCCTCTCTCAGAGCCACGTTGAAAGAGGGCCAGCCCATGTATGCTTCCTTACCCATTCTCTTCGCAAGATTCTCTCCCACGCGCAGCCAGTACTGTATCGTTCCTTCCACTCCTGCCTTCTCACTCATATCCTGTATGAGTGATACCAGGGCAATATCCAACACTTTTTTCACCTCCTTTTATATTTCTTTCCTTTTCCATACTTTTTCTCCTCGATTGTACCTTCTTTTTTCATCCATTCCAGTACCGTTACCAAAATTTCCTTATCATATCCAAGCTCCTTCCTCAGATTCGAAAAGCTCAGGGATCTCTCCCCCAAAGCTTCAAGAATTCTATTCTTTATTTTCTCCGTGGAATACACCACATTATCCTGCAAAATCACATCCCCTCTGTTTATCTCCTCGTTTAGAAAATCGTTTATAATTTCGGCAGGATATTCTAAATTTTCCAAAGGTATGCCTTCAGCAGGTATATCTTCCATTATCTTCGAATAAATCTGACTCCTTAACGAGGATATGTAAGGGAACATATGCTTAATTGTATCCGCGATCCTCTCCATCTCATCGTGAAGACCTGAGACCATTTCCTCAACTTTGGAGATTCGCTCACTCAAAGAATTCGCAGTGTTCTGAATATCCATTTCTATCATTCTCTTGATTTCGCTTATGTCATCCCTGAGTATGTTTTCCTGATATGCCATCTCACTCCTCATGTTCTCTATGCTCCTTTCCAGCATTTCAATTCTTATTCTATTTTCGGTGGAAGTCTCGATGGCGTACTCCTGCCCCTTCGTGCGGAGAAGCGATGCGAAATTCTTTGGTACGAATCCGGGAATGTACTCCCGTATTTTGTTTATAATCTCTATGTAGGTCAAATGAATCTGCTTGGGGGATATTAACTTCTTTTTTATAGCCTTCTCAATATCTCGAGCCTCTATCTTTCCATTTACCAGCTTGAAAAGCTCCGTTCCGCTGGTTCGAGTCCTCACATCCTGCAAAACGTACTTCATTATCCTCTCGGATTCGGATGGCCCAACATATTTTCTGAGCATGTCGATAGCATCGTTGAGTGTGTACTGATAAACCAACCGCAGTATGCTGGGAGGAATCTTGTTGACATTTATGTCCTCCTCTATTCCCATTACCTCTTCCATGTTTTTTAGCCTTTTCTGGATCTTTTCGTATTTCAAAAAATATTTTCTCAAAAGAGATATATCATCCTGGAGACTCATGGACGATTTCTTCATCTCCTGTATTTTTCCCTCTATTTCTTTTATCTCCTCTCTCAACTTATTTATCTCATCTCCACGCTCCCAGCTCTTAGTATCAATCATCTCTTGGAGATCCGCTATTTTCTTCTCCAAGTCTTTTCTCATCTCGGAGAGCATTGCGGTTGTTGCCCTATTCTTCAGCGACTCGTCCATCTTTTTTATCTTTTCCTCCACATCCATATTTCTCACACAAAGCTTCTTATCAGGCGCTCAACATCACTAAGCCATTTCTTATAGTACTCGTCCGCGATCATATCCCCCCGGATCGTACGAACCCTGTTAGCTATCTTTTCCACGAATATGGGCCAGAGGTCGTCCGTCATGTACTGAGGCGCAGTTCCCAACTCGTTGAATGATATTGTTATCACCTCGTCAACCATCCCCACACCCACAATCGAAGAAAGCTCCTTTTTGAAGTATTCCATGATTTTCTGATTCTTCCTGTACTGCTTCGTATGCGCGAAACTCTTGACGAAAAGCTGTCTGCTCAGCTTGTGGAACTCTTCTTTTATTTCATCGGGATATCCATCTATCTCTGGCCCGCTCAGGGGCTTGAGCTGGAAGATGTGATTCACGATAATACTCCACTTCTTTGTCACCGCAATTAATTTCTGCAACTCCTCGTGTTCTAATTCCCTGGTAATCATAACCGCGAGGAACGCCGCATCTCCAACCTTTGATATGATCATCGTTCCACTGCTATATGCTTCGATGGATATCTTCATGTTCTTGCTCTTCAGTTGAGAGCATATTTTGTAGAGGTTGGACTTGAACATGTTTAGCAAATAGTACTCCTTTGCGTCGAGAACCTCCGGGATTAGAGAATCGAATATCCTTCCATTCACACCCACAAAGAGTATCAAATCTATGTTTCCCTCTTCTTTGAGACGCATTATGGAAAGATGCAACAGAGAGCGCAGAAGAGTGACGTCCCTCGCCTCAAGGGTCTTCTCCAACTTTTTCCCCTGCAATTCACCTCACCTTTAAGCCGTATGAGTCAAATATTATTTCGATTATCTCCTCTGGCGAGTAAGGATAGTTCCACCATTTCTTTATGTTCTCTATCTTCATTATCACATTCGGTTGAGCCTTGAGCATCTTTGCAGTCTCTATGGCTTCATCGAATACCTTGGAATAATCCTTCTTCTCCTCTTCTTTGGTTTCCAGAGGTGTGCTCCTTACTACGATTCCAGCACCGCGCACGAATATGAAGGGATAAACGCCCTCTCCATGCTTGGTTCCCCTCATCTTGAGAATCTGAAGGGTCCTGTTGAATGCTCCGCCGACCGGATAATAATCCAGATGGAGAACACCGTCCGAAAGATACACGGGAGTGAGAACATCCTCGCCTATGGTTTCTCCAGGCTTTGTATGCTCTTCAACGGTGGCAACAACCACACCTAAATTCTTGACCGTGTAGAACAACTTACCTATGAGCTCTCTCTGCTGCAACTTATCGTCGGTGGCCCATATAACGGGAGTCAGAGGATCCACCACTATCCTCGTCTTTATCAAATAATCGCTCCTTGCTTTCACCAAAGCTGGAAGTTGCTCCTCGATCATCTTTTTGAAATTCTCGCCTTTGAGATGAATGAAAAACAGGCTTTCTTCGTAATGCTTTTCCATGTCAAAGCCCATTAGCGCGGCTTCTTCCATTATCTGCTTCGGTTTCTCCTCGAGGGAGATGTACAAGCCTTGTTCTCCGTTCTCGATGCCATGCATGATAAATTGTATGGCAAATGTCGTTTTTCCAGTACCGCTTGAACCAACAATCACGTTGGCCGTCTTATCTCTAAATCCTCCTTCTATTAACCTGTCCAGTCCAAATATTCCAGATGGGAATCTATTCATCATCTTTCACCTCCTTTTTCATAAACTTCGCAACCAACTCTGCAAAGCTTTTGCTCTTTTCGGTTTCTTCAACCACATTCACCAAAACCTCCTCATCGACTTCCTCCACATCATCCTCTATGGATCTTGAAAAAGCCTCCGCAAATGATTTTGCGGATGCCGTAACTTCTGATATTTCAGACAATTTTTTCCAAGGACGCTCAACCTCTACCACCTCTGGAGATAAACCAAGCTCCAGATATTTTTCACCCAAAATGGTGATTTTTCCGTTTTCCACGAGACCGTATCTTTCCAAATCGAAAATCCGAACTTCCCCTTCTTTTCCGATTTCTTCATTATCCTTCATTTTTCTGAGTATCTCCATGTCCTCGCTTTCAACCACGTATTTCAGCACATCCGGGGGGTTCATCTTCACCGCAAATTCGCAATGATCCTCCCCTTCATTTACGCACTTTGTCTCGGTTACTTCCACGATTATATCCATGTCCTTCTCGAAAAACATCTTCAACGCGTCGGCAGTTATATAGCATGTTTTGCCTTTAGTGCCGGCGAACAATCTGGGTATTTTCGAGTCATATACTCCGAAGGTGAGTACAAATGGCTCTATTCCTTCGCACCTTAAATTACCAAGTCCTATATCCTTGAAGAAATCCCTCATGTACTGGAAAAGCGGCGTGCGCTCAACCTGCAGCCGATTATGGCTCTTAAGCAACATACGAATCTCTTTGGTGGGAACCTTTGACTTCGCAATAACCGTACTTATGGCAGCTTCCATCTTTGTTAATTCACCGAACACGTATATGATCCTGGCTATGCCTTCTTCCATATGGCTCCCTCTATATAATGGTAAAGTGCATTAAGAATATAAACATTCTTAGAATTCAACTCAACTGACGAGTCGTTGACAAGTCGAAGAAGAAGAGCTTCCTTCTTTATTTTGGCTCCCTTTATATGATTCCCCTGTATGTACAACCATTTAGATTTCTCTTTGATGAGAATGGAGTCTGAAGATATCCATAAACTTCCATCTCCCCCGCACACTTCCCCTTTGATTCCTCTGAGATTGTATTTTATGTTTCCAACGCGGTAAGCATACATGCAATATGTCATATCACATATCTCTATATAAATGTTTCTGCGTTTTTCACCATACCAAAACATATGGTGTAATTAGTAAATAAATTGGCCAGCATGTTGATTTTTTTCTATGGTGTAAATTGTAATTATACCCGAATTTGCATGCTTTCAACGATCCCCACCGGAACGGTCTCACGGCCGAATTTGATCACGTTGACCACGAAATAATTACTAAGAGAAGATACGTCGTCGTACACATTTTTGTAGTCTCTCCCCAATTTTCCTGCCAGTTCTTTTAAAGACATGGGATTGTTTTTGTTTAGAAATTCCATTAATTCGAACCGCTTTGCGCTCAGGTGGTTCAGAACTTTCCTATCTTCGATAATAACTTCTTCCTCAATCCCAGAGCCTTCATCTATTGCGAGTTTCATAAGGTATGCCTCTCCTAAATCAGGCATGGCACATTTTTTGATTTGCATCAGCTTTTTTATTTTCTCCATTCTCCCGTACTTTCTCCTTATTGCCTTTCTAAGAATTTCAATGTCCTCTTCCCGGTAAATCCTCTTTAAAATTAACTTCATTTTTTCACCTCACAGATTGGAGATGTCCACCGCGATTATGTTTCGCCGGAAAGTTTTCACTATTTTCACGAAATCATCGAATTTCTTGCGGGGAAATTCCCGGGTCTCCATGTAATTCCCGTTCTCGTCGTAAATGTCCATATGTTCCATTCCATCCAAGTTATCTAACCTCACTAACGTGACCCATTTTCTACCTTTGTGTATTTTGTAGGAATAAATGTAGTACCTCATTCTCTCTCCTTTAAAATATTCCATTGCCTCTGCCATTTCGTCCTTGGACAGCATGTACCTCTTTATTTTTAACATAAAATCACCCCACATCGAAATAATCTCCGAAGATGAACTTCAATTTATTTATAGTTTCTTCCACCTCCTTTCTCACACGATTACCCGCAGTGAGCCGCTCTGACATGTTGTAGTTCTCCACTTCCACCCCCTCTCCAAGTAGCGAGCTTAGCATCGCGTACGCTATATCCTTATTTTTGGGGTTGTATCCCCCTTCTTGCACCAGCATGAACATCTTTCCATACGATTTCAACCTTTTCACAATATCCACAAACCCCCCGATTGTGAGAGATAACCCCACTCCTCGCTCCGAATAATGGGGATCGAATCCATTCTCTCCTATGATGAAATCGGGATTGAAATCCTTTATTATTGGATCTATGATTTCATCGAAAATCATTCGGTACTCCACATCGCCGGTACCCTTGGGGACAGGTATATTCACCGTGTATCCCGTACCTTCTCCACGACCAATTTGATGTATGAACCCCTCGTGGGGATAAAAATCACTGGGGTCTCTATGTATGGATATCAACAAAACATCTTTGGAGGGATAGAATATCTTCATTGTTCCGTTTGCCGCGTGGGCGTCCCAATCTATTATCGCAATCTTCCTCAATCCTCTTTCCATCACATGCTTGGCGGTAATGGCGGCGTTGTTCAAGAGGCAATATCCCCCATACATGTCAGCGCTGGCGTGGTGGCCCGGAGGCCTAATCAAAGCGTAGGATAAATCATGATCCGCTCGGATCACTGCATCGCTTGCTTCAATGCTAGTCTCCGCTGCGATAAGTGCCGCCATGTACGAATAATTATTCAAATACGTGCTATCTCCTAAATATGTGTTCCCACGCATGGACATTCTCTCCAAAAATTCCAAGTACTGCGGGGTGTGAACAGCTAACACTTCTTCGAGATCGGCCGGCTCTCTCACCTCCAAAAATTCAATTTTACCCTGCAATTTCATCTTCAAATATTTGTAAACACTCTCTATTCTCTCCGGCGACTCCGGGCTTCCCTTGAGATTGTGATACACGTGTGTGGGGTTGTGAGCCACCATTATATTCATAGTCCCACCCTTTTGATATACTCCATCCATCTCCTCTTATCTTCGATTTCATCGCTCTGCCTGAAATCTTTGAGAAATATTATCGCTCTCCTTAAAATCAGCGCAATCTTCACCAATTCCTCTGGAACATCATCCATATCCCGGATTTCGTCCCGAATATTTTCGTATATCTCCACGTATTTCACGAGCATTTCTTCCCTATTTCCCCGGGTTACATCATCTTTTATAGGGTATTCTTTCCCACCTATTACAATAACTTCCGGAATTTCCGTTACCACGACGTTGGCAAGGTCATCTATTTTTTTCATGGCATCTTCTCTTTTCATCTGCTTTCCCTCGTGAGTTCAATGGCCTTGTTCAAAGTTATCTCTCCGAGGGCAACCTTTTTCGCAAGCTCTTTGGGGATAGTAACCTGCCCCCTGCTCTCTATTCTGCTCCTTCTCTGTATCTCACGCAGATACCCTTCTTTAACCACGGTGTTTATCTTGTTCCTTATGATTCTTCCATGCGAGAAAGCTATATTCTTAGCCGAAACAACATCCCTGTTGGTTATGCTCGTTGTCGTGTTCCTCTCATCCACCAACTCTATTTCGTAATCTTCCACTAAAGAATTGACAATCCTGTTTCTGTTTACTATGTCCCCGTCTCCAACCCGCACCAAAAATCTGATGGGGGAATAGCCCCGATAAATCGAATCTACCTCTTCCTTAGTTTCGGAAACATCGCTCAGATGAATCTCTTCCACCACTATTCCATCTCCTACCACCGCAATTCCCGGCTTGGGCCCGGGGTCGATGCCTACGACAACCCTCGAAAATCTCTTCTTTCCGTGCATGTAGGAAATAACCCTTCTCACTCCAACCATCTCGTCATCCACCAAAATCTCATCTGAGCCGCGGGGAACATCGCTCACAACAGGCCCCGAAAAATCTATGGTGTCTTTTAGAATTGTGAAGGGTATCCCGCGCTGGCTCAGTGCACTCATGACCCTGTACTCAAGCCGCTTGTCATCGAACATCAAACCAACCTTCACGCTTAAAATTATGCGCTGGGAGTATTTATATTTAGCGGTAAATCCCTTTAAAGCGGAAAAAGGGAATTTTTAAATAAAACATGGCAATCCAAAGCCAATGGGCATTGCACACGAGATGGCAAAGAAGCAGCGCGAGATAAGCGTGGCCGAGTTCTTTCAGAAGAACAAGCACATTTTAGGATTCGATTCCCTCACAAAATCATTAGTGGTGAGCGTGAAGGAAGCGGTGGATAATTCCCTCGACGCGTGCGAGGAGGCTCGCATACTACCCGACATTTTCGTTAAAATAGAGCAGGTGGGAAAAGACGAGTACAAGATGATCGTAGAGGATAACGGCCCGGGAATAGTGAGGAAAAACATACCCCTCGTGTTCGGAAAATTGCTATACGGCTCCCGATTCCACGCTTTGCGGCAATCCCGCGGGCAGCAGGGAATAGGAATAAGCGCCGTGGTTCTTTACGGGCAGTTGAGCAGCGGAAAACCCGCGAAAATCATATCGAAGATTAAGGAAGATGAAGTGGGCTACGAGGTTCTTCTAACGATTAACACGAAGAAGAACGAGCCAAAAGTGATAAAAGAAGAGCCTATAATCTGGGAGAAGGAACAGGGCACGAGGATAGAAGTAGTAATGAAGGCGAGGTACAATCGTGGAAAGCAGAGCGTTTACGAGTACTTGCAGCAGACGGCCATCGTGAACCCACATGCTCAAATTACCTTCGTGGAGCCAGATGATAAAAAAACTGTGTTCAAGAGGGTCACCGATGAATTGCCGCCGCCGGTGAAAGAAATCAAGCCGCACCCCCACGGAATCGAGCTCGGCGAGTTCATAAACATGGCAAGGGCTACGAAGGCATATCGCCTCACTTCCTTCCTAACATCCGAGTTCTCGCGCGTGAGCCCGAGGATTGCGGAGAAAGTTTGCAAAATAGCATATCTCTATGGGGAGATGCGCCCGCAGGACATGTCTCTAAGCGAAGCTAGGCGTGTGCTCGAAGCATTCACCAAGGTAAAATTGATGGCTCCTCCGACAGATTGCCTTTCACCCATTGGGGAAATTCTGATAAAAAAAGGATTGAAAAACGTTCTCGGCTCTCTGCGCCCCGGATTCTACGCGCAGCCAATAACGAGAGAACCGAAAGTTTACAGCGGAAATCCGTTCATAGTTGAGGCGGGGATAGTTTACGGGGGAGAGCTTCCAAAGGATCAACCGGTGAGAATTCTCAGATTCGCAAATCGCGTTCCACTTCTCTACCAGCAGGGTGCAGACGTTATAACCAAGGCAATTAGTTCGGTGGACTGGAGAAGGTACGGGCTGGAGCAACGGGGCGGCCAGGGCATTCCCGTGGGGCCAGCGATAATAATCGTGCATGTTGCTTCCACTCGCGTGCCATTCACATCCGAAGCGAAGGAGGCTATAGCTGATGTGCCAGAAATTCGAGAGGAGATTGAGCTCGCTCTTAAATCTCTGGGCCGACAGCTGAAAATGTACCGCGTTAAGAAGGAGAGGAAAAAGAAGTTGAGCGAGAAGTTCTTCATAGTGAATCAGCTACTGCCCGAGATCGCACGCAAGAGTGCGGAAATCGTCGAGAAGCCCGTGCCAAAATTGGAGCCGGTGATCACGAAGATAATGAACGTTATATGGATCGACGAGAAAATAGAAAAAGAGGGAAAAATGATAAAAATAACCGTAAGAATCGCAAACTTCACCGAGAAAAAGGAGAAATTCGAGCTTTACGGGGATTGTCCCATAGGGGAAATTGTGGACACCGATGGAGAAATAGTGGAAGATTATGTGAAATGGCATGTGGAAATCGATCCCGTGAGTTACCAGTACAAAAAGATAGTGCTTAAGAACGCAGGCGGATACGGCGAGACCAATTACTACGTGGACGGAATTAATCCATCAAAGGTGATAGGGGCGGAACCACTTCCTGGAGACTGGGGCATAAAGATGGACTTCGTTGAGGAGATAGAGGAGGTGGAAGAAGATGAGCAGTGATGAGGCCCTTAAGAAATTGTACGAAATCGCCGAAGACATATACGAGCAGCTGAACCGTGGAGAGATTCCTAAAATGCACCTTGCCGCAAGGCACAAGGGGAACATCGTGTTCAACAACAAGCTGGGGGTGTGGAAGTACGGGGAAAACATGATCACGAGAAGCGCGAAAAAATTGGACGGAGGATACATGATTCTCAGAACCCTCTACATAATGGAGTTCATTAAAGAGATGATTAAAACGAAAAAATCATCGACCCTGAGAGAAATGTACTACATCTCTGAAGGCTGGGGTCTCGCCAAATTCCATTCGCAGGACGAGAGCAACAAGTTAGCGGAGGATTTGGAAGTTATAACGGGATATCTGAGAGAAGATTTCAAGCTCAGGCCCGAGGAGGACGGAGCGAGCGTCATAGGGAACATAACTGTTGAGGAGATAAACCGCAAGGGAAAGCCCATGAGAATTAACTGCAGGGACGATGTTGGAGACAGCGGTTATCTCATACCGTACTACGTGGAAAAAGACAAACTTAAATTCAAAGATGTGGACGCAGATTTCGTTATAGGCATAGAAACCGGCGGTATGTTCGACCGCTTAGTTGAGAACGGATTCGACGAGAAAGCTCGCGCGATTTTAGTTCACATCAAGGGACAGCCCGCCAGGAGCACGAGGAGATTGCTGAAGAGAATGAACGAAGAATTAGGGTTACCAGTGGTCATATTCACCGATGGTGATCCGTGGTCTTTCAGAATATACGCTTCAATCGCGTATGGAGCGATAAAAACCGCGCACATAAGCGAATATCTCGCCACGCCCACGGCGGAATTTGTAGGAATCACCGCAAGCGACATCCTCAATTACGACTTGCCCACGGATAAATTGAACGACAGAGATATAGCTGCTTTGCAGGCAGAGCTGAAAGATCCGAGATTCAACACCCCATTCTGGCACGGAGAAATAACGCTCATGCTTCAAATAAGGAAGAAAGCTGAGCAACAGGCTTTGGCAAAGTATGGATTAGACTATGTTACAGACACCTACCTCCCCGAAAAATTAACGGAGTTGGGAGTGATGAAATAAAAAAATGAGAATTTAGATATACTTTATCTTCGCACTTGGCTTGAACGCGAATTTCTTCTTTGCCTTGACTGTCATCATCTTGCCCGTTCTGGGATTTCTTACTTTCCTTGCTTTCTGCACACGGCGCTCGAATATTCCGAGGCCTGCAATGCGCACGCGCTCGCCCCTGTCCACCTGCTTGACAACCTCTTCCAAAAACGCGTTTATCACTTCTCTCGCTTTCTTCTGAGAAATTCCTGTTTTCTTTGCTACGGGTTTCGCAATTTCTGTTATGCCAACCATCTCAAACACCCAGTATTACTTAATAAAAAAGATGTATTTATATTTTTCGCTCATTTATGGTTTGAGTGGTTATTCTTTCAACCATATCTTTTTGGACATCACCTTGCACCAGCTCCCCCACCGCCGAAGCCACCCATGGCACCCCCACCCACACCGGTGGCGCTCCAAGAAACAGGGATAATCATGTAGACCACGTAATTCCTCAGGCCCCCCACAATATTTAAGATATCTAAATCTTCGTAATTTTTCTTCAGAACCTTTTCCACGTGCTTGCCCTCACCCAAGGCCCAGCCGTAGATGAGCCAATCGTCGATGTATTCTGGAAACAATCTTGATTTTTCCTCCAGTTCTTCTTCACTGTGCAAAAATCTTCTGAATGAGTCCCACTCTATTTTTTCCTCATAATAATCCTTTCTCCACCGGCCGAGAACATCGGGTTTGTAGAACATGAGCGCGAACTGAAACATGTAGAGAAACCAGAATACTATAGCAACTATGAAATAAAACGCGAAATCCTGGGCAAAAGCCATAACGAAGAGAAAATTGAACAGAGCTGCGATAATGCCCGCGGAAATCATTCCCTCTATGAATTTATGGTGCGGGTACTCTATGAACTCTTCCCAATATCTCTTTTTATTTTCGGCCCAAGAGATTACCCCCATCTCTATATTTGAGATTTTTTCTATTCTTTCTCTCCTTCCCTTTTTTAATTCTTCTATATCTCTCTTCAATTTCTCAAGGTCTATCTCGCCGTTTTCGCTCAAATCGTAGAGAACACCCAGCAAATCTCCCTCAAAACCCTCCAGAGTCACATAATCCCCCTTCAACTTTATTATTTTCCCATCGTCAACTATGTCTATGAGTCCCCGCTTCCTGAAATCTAGCAAGGTTGCTATAGTAGCATCTTTATACTCAAGGTAATCCCCCTCGTTTTTGAATATGAAATTCACTATCCACGGAGGCCTTCTTCTCGGAGGAACCATGACATATTCTTTTATCTCCTTGGTTTTTCTCTCCCTTCCACCAAGCAGATACATAAATATATAGAGGAATGGAGCAAAAAATATGCCGTAGTATCCGAGATAGGCTGAGAGCCACGCGCCCCAGTACCTTAGAGATTCATTGCGGTTATCGTCCTGCGCGAATTTCTCCAGATTATAGTTCACATTATCTACTTGAAAATGCGAAAATCCGTTCAGCTCTTTGAAAGTGAGCCATACTCTAAGGGGAAAATCCTCTTCGAGAGTTCCTCGAATGACCGTATATTTCCCTTGAGATTTAAAAGCCATGTACGGCTCGCTCAAAACTTGAAATTTGCTTGGAAATTTGATATTCACATTCCAGTACTTATAATG
>JALWEL010000143.1 GCA_027014065.1 DHVE2 group archaeon | reverse complement strand
CGTGGTGAACGGAACTTCGTATTTTTACTATGTGACCGCAGTTAACAGAATCGGCGAATCCCCGCCCAGCAAAGAGATAAACGTCACTTTGAAGGGCATCCCAAATCCTCCGGGCAATCTTAGCGCGAAGCCGGGAAATGGATTTGTATTTCTATCGTGGAGCGAGCCTTCTTACGACGGGGGTTATAACATAACGGAATATAGGATATACCGGGGTAATCATTCGGGTGATGAAGTTTTCATTGCTTCGGTGAGCGGTGCGAATCTGAGTTACAATGACAGCGAGGTGATTAACAACCACACTTATTTTTATTATGTAACCGCTGTCAACTCCGGTGGTGAAAGTGCTGGAAGCAATGAAGTGAACGCTACGCCATGCTATCCCCCAACCGCACCTGAGCTAACAGCAATATTTGGAAGCGGGTACGTGTTTTTGCATTGGAACGAGAGCGATTCCAACGTGGCTTATTACCGAGTGTATCGAGGATTGGCGCCGGGAGATGAAAGTTTAATCGCGGAATTGAATGGATCTCACACAACTTACGTTGATTCCAACGTCACCCCCGGGCTGAGATATTATTATTACATTGTTGCGGAGAATTGCGGGGGTGCGAGTGAGAGAAGCAACGAAGTGTATGGTGTTCCGAAAGGTGCCCCGGGCGCGCCGCGGAATTTGACTGGAGTGCAAAGAGGCGCAGGCATAATTCTCACATGGGACCCCCCGGGGAACGACGGCGGCTCTCCAATTTCTTCTTACTACATTTACCGCGGAAGCAGCGCAGGGGGAGAGAAGAGAATATCCGAGGTGAAGGGAGAGAGTTATTGGGATTACAACATAAGCTACGGGAAAACATATTTCTATTACGTGAC
Organism: DHVE2 group archaeon; assembly: GCA_027014065.1. Classification (GTDB taxonomy): domain Archaea; phylum Thermoplasmatota; class Thermoplasmata; order Thermoplasmatales; family Aciduliprofundaceae; genus JAADDK01. The sequence goes on along the minus strand of JALWEL010000143.1, from coordinate 8,935 downwards.
CGCTGTGAACGATTACGGGGAAAGTCCAGAGAGCAATGAAATTCAGGTCAGAACCGAATTTGTAATTGGCGCACCTATAAATTTGAATTTAGAGATAGAAGATGGGCACGTGGTTCTAACATGGGAGCCACCGGTGAATAGCAAAGTGGTAAACATAAGCGGGTACAACGTGTACAGGAACGGGGAGAAAATAGCCACCACTGAAGATTTGAGTTACGTGGACATCGATGCGAAGATGAACCGCACTTACGAGTATTACGTGACCGCTGTTTGCAGCGGAGAGGAGGGCAATGCGAGCAATCCGGTTAATATTACTTTGAAAACCCCACCGGCAGTGGAAAATGTGAGCGTTAGAATTGAAGGAGACATGGTTAAAATCTCTTGGAGTGAGCCGAAAAACATGAGTGGGATTCCGAAAATAATGTATTATCGGGTTTATGAGAAGAAAGACGGGAAATGGGTTGTTCTGACAAACACCTCGAGCACCCATGCGGAAATAAAAATGACGAAGGGACTATTCGGTGGGTGGAGAGAGATAAAAATCGTCCCCGTGAATTCACTGGGAGAAGGAGAGGGAAAAGAGGTGAAAATACCAATTGAGGTGGATTACGGCTCTTGGCTCATAATCCCTGTGATGATTCTGGCGATTTTTGTGGTTTTAGCTCTCAGAGAATGGGCATTTAAAAAATCTTAAATATTTCGTTAGGTATTACCTAACAATGCTTACCTCGACCACTTCCACCTATCTCCTCAAAATTTACGAGATGAGAGAAAGAGAGAAGAAAATAACTCCGAAAACATTGGCTGAGGAGATGGGCGTATCGCGACCAACTGCCTTTGAGTTCATAAAAAAGCTTGAAAATGAGGGGTACGTGGAGAAATCGGGAAGGGAGTACATTCTCACATCATCGGGTATGGAGGAATCTCTTAGAATAATACGGCATCATCGTGTAATCGAGACCCTGCTTTACGAGGCGGGTGTGAATTTGGACAAAGCGTGCAAAATAGCCACCCAGATGCAGTGTATTTTGGACGATGGCAGTGTTGAAAGCATATGCAAATTTTTAGGTTATCCCAAGCGGTGTCCTCACGGAAGACCCATACCGGAAGTGGTAACTAATGAGTATTGAAGTTCGAAATCTAACGGTGCGCTACGACAATAAAATCGCGCTCGAGAACGTGTGCGTGAAGGTTGAGCATCCGTCTTTAGTGGTGATCATGGGCCCCAACGGCGCCGGAAAAACCACGTTTTTGAAATCTCTTTTGGGTTTAATTCCCTACGATGGAGAGATAAAAATATTCGGCAAAGATCCTAAAAAGGCGAGGTCGCTAATCGGGTATTTGCCACAGAGAGAGAGGATAAACACAAACATGCCTTTGAAAGTGAAAGAGGTTGTTTTGCTTCCCCTCGTCTCGAAGAGCTTTACCATTAAGAAGGAGCACGTGGAAAAGGCTAAAAAATATCTCGAATTCGTTGGTATGCTGGATCGCTGGAACGACCGATTCGATTCATTGAGTGGCGGGCAGCAACAGCGCGTTCTCTTCGCGCGAGCTTTAGTGACCGAACCGAAGATACTAATTTTGGATGAGCCCTTCTCGGCCACGGATGTGAAGACAAAGAGAGAACTGGTGGATTTGCTTCATCATCTTAAAGGCGAGAAGACCATATTCATCGTTCTCCACGACATAAATCCTCTTGTGGAATGCACCGATAAGGTGATGCTAATACGGAAAACTCTACTCTCTTATGGCCCAGTGGGAGAGGTTCTCACTCCAGAGAACTTGGAGAAACTCTACGGAACGAAGGTACCTATGATTCACAAAGGCAATGTGTGCTACATCGTGGGGGGTGACCGCCATGCTTGATATCCTCGTGATTCGTGGCATAATTGCTGTTTTTCTCATTTCCATCGTTTCGGCTACGGTGGGAAGCTTCTCCGTATTCCGGGGAAGCACGTTCTTTGTATCTGGCATAGCTCACGGCGCTCTGGCGGGCGCGGCGCTGGGCATATTTCTCACCCTCGCGCTTTTTCCCATCGACCCGCTTTTGATGGCCATGGTTTTTTCTGTGTTCTTTGCCCTCGCCATAGGGTACGCCACATCCCGCAGGGAAGATGTGGATGTAGCGGTGGGTGTGATGTTCGCATTTTCAATGAGTCTTGCGGTTCTCTTTTTATCCATGCTTAGGGAATACGCGTCCATCGCTTGGGGATTGCTAATTGGGGATTTGCTTCTCCTTTCTCAGGAGGATCTGGCAATTTTGATCGTTTCTGTCATAACCATCGTTTTGATTTTCCTCATATTTTATCGGAAGATAATGTACTCCATATTCGACCCCGAGAGCGCCGAGGCGTCCGGGTTGCATGTGATGTGGTACGACACTTTGATGTTCATCCTCATCGCCGTGGGCGTGGTTGCGCTTCTGAAATGCGTCGGCGCAATTTTGGTTTACGCGCTTTTAATCGTTCCCGCAGCAGCATCTCGGAGAATGTTCCCCAGCGTCTCAGGCACAATAACTGGTGCTTTTGTTATAACCCTAATAAGCGGACTCGGGGGAATTTACCTTTCGTACTATCTCGCAGTTGCACCCAGCTCGCTGGCGGGGCTCATCGCCGCGGCCATTTACGCCGTCTCGCTGTTCCGGAGGCGGTAAACAAATCTATATATTTTGATTTCTACGAAATTTAGGCGAAAAAGATAAATATTAAACAAAAATCTACTATTTATGCGTCTTATGATTAAGATTGCAAGCGAGGGGTATGTTCCATTCAACAAGATAAACAAGCACACAATACAGGGGATGTTGTACTCTTTTCTCAAAGGCACAAAATACGAAGAATTGCACAGAAAGAGAGGATTCAAGTTTTTTTCTTTTTCCGACATTTTTCCCGCGAATGATTTTTACCCGGGAAAGAAGAAAACGCTGATAGTGTCTTCGCCGAACTATGATCTCATAAACACGTGGTATAATCAATTCAAGAGAAATAGGTATTTGTATCTCTCGGATGAGCCTTTCAAAATTGACGAGGTGAAAAAATTCAGTTTGCCTCTGAAAAATATTTTTGAGACTGGCAGTCCAGTGGTTCTTTACAAAGATAATACTCGAGGAACATATGTCTCTTTCAAGAGAAACGATGATTTGCGCTTTTTTCTCTCTCGCCTGAAAGAAAATGCTGTTAAGAAATACAACGCTTTCTACGATGATGAATACGATATGGAAGAGCCGCTCTTCGATGTGATGCAATTCCGAAAAGAAGTTGTGGTGAAACTTAAGAAGGATATGGATGAATTCGACGTAATAGGCACGATGTGGAAATCAATGAAAAAGTTATATATTGATAAAGATAACAGAAAGTTTTATAAGTTTCTAATGGATACTGGTTTGGGGGAGAAAAACTCGCTAGGGTTTGGTTTTGTGAATCCCAAGAAGGAGGGAAAGTGATGGAAAATAAGAAAATATACAAAAAACGGGATTTCATCTATAACAACGGGCTTGTAAATGCCTTTATGTACTTGGAAAATGATGAAGAAGGAGAGGTGGATTACATTGATGACTACAATATTGTTTGGCGTGGTATTAAAGTATCACTTGAGGCCGATGGGCTAACATTTTATGCAAGTGAAAATGCTCTGATTGATGTTTACAAGTATCTAATTGGGAACTATTATGAGGAGATAATGGAAAAAAGTAAAAACAAGAGGTTGTATGTTTCTGAAGATTTGAGTGATGTGATAGAAGGTAAAAAAGTGAATTTAAAGCCATTTGCTATGCGAAGTGAAAGAATGAAAGATTTACAGAAAAGATATGCCGTTGAGAAAGTAAATGACACAAAATTCTCTGAGCTTTTAGAAATCTATGAACAAAAAATAAGTGACGGAGTCATTAAGAGGGGAGAGCAATTCTGGTATGGGAATAAAAATAAAAAGATGGTGGTTGTGGATATACCGTTAGAAAAGATAAAAGAGAGGCTTTCTAACCATGTCTCTGATGTTAAAGAAGGGAAAGAAAAATGTACTATTTGTGGTTCTTTGTACACAATTAAAGTTACTGAAAAAGGGAATGAGCAAATATCCATCGACTCTACGAACATGATATACGATTTTGGAAATTCCACACCGGTGAATAGAGATCATAGGTTAAATTATAAGCAGCCGTTGTGCTTTATGTGTGATTTGTTTTATAAACTCGGAATGTTGAATAACTACTTCTATAATGCTTCCGTGTTTATGTTTGATAGCTACTCACTTAGAGTTCTCAAAAAAATAAAAGAAAAACTTGGCATTAATAATGATTATGTGCCTGTTAAAAATGAAAACATAAAAACAAACATGAGCGGCATGTCTGAAATATATATGAATAAGAAGCACTCTCAGATTTTGGGTGTTGTATATTTCACTTATAAAAGAGTAAAAGATAAGGGAAATTTGATATGGGACATCGGTAATTCCACTTTGATTAAGTTTGATGTTGATCCTAATTTTATTGATAACTCCGTGTTCTATAACAAACTCTCGCAAGAGTTTAGATTTTTAGAGAATTTAGAGAAAAATAAACTTTGCTGTGTTCCAGATGGTTTTTTTGAAAATTTTATGAGATATACATACTATGCAGTGAAAAATAAAAATGAGCATAAGGCAATTTATGAGGGTCTCTCAAAAAATATATTGGCTATCTTACCTATTGAGCATATGATATTTGAGGCCTCATATGTTCATTTTACAAAAGAAAATGGATCTCATATTAAAAATTACAAAGAGCTAAAGAAATTTTTGAAAATATACAAAAATGTGAGAGGTGATGAAAGTATGGAATATGAAAAAATTTTGGATATGTGCTACGCACTTGGAGACAGAATAGGGTACTACGCTGCAGAATCAGACGAGAAAAACTTGGTGTACCAGATACGGGAGATAGGAAACTTGGATAAGTTGGTGGAATTTTTCAGGGAATTTGAATATTCAGTGCTAAAAAATGACAGGGGGGATATACTCAACAAAGTGGATGAAACAACGGGTAAAAAGTATTCAGAGCTTATTGAAGAAATACTCCGGCTGGCAGAAGATAGAAAGAACATACCTTTGATGAGAGATCTTTTAGGTATTTTTGCGGTGCAGAAATATATGGCCACCAAATATGCAAAATCTAAATCGGAAGGAGGTAATTAAAATGGGAAAGATGTTTGTAGATGTTGGATATATAATGAAAGTGAACATAAACAACCTGAACAGCAGCGAGAACCCAGGAAATCTGGTATTATTGAAGAAGTTGCAGAACATGAACGGGGAATACTTTGCCTATGTGTCGGGGCAGGCGTTCAGATATTATCTGAAGCAGACGTTGATGCAGATGGGTGTGGAACTCACCAAGCTTGATAACAAAGGAGAGTTTATAATAGATGATAGCGCACCGAAATCAGAGAAAGAAAGATATAGGTATATTCTTCAAAATCACATGGATTTGGATTTGTTCGGTTTTATGGAAGCGAAAAAGGGCAGCGAAAAGATGGCACTTCGGCGATGGTCTCCCGTGAAAGTGTCACCACTTATCAGCGTATTTCCATGGAAGGGCGAGACAGATTTGCTCACTCAGAAAAAAGAAGGGCGTGGTGAAATGGTGAAGGTTGAAGTAAATGCCTTCAATTTCATGCGGGGAACGATGATAATAAATGTTGACGAAGTTGGTAGCTATGTAGATGATTTGAACTGGGAAATTGAAGATGTCATCGGCTCGGAGAAGAGAAAAGAGAGAATAGGAAAATTATTAGATGCAATTAAAAATCTAAACGGTGGCGGAAAAATTGCGAGATTGCTTGATGACTTGACACCTAAATTCATCATAATTGCAAAGCAAAGCGCAGCCACGCCGATATTTCTGAACTCTCTGGATGTGAGCGAAGATAATGGGCTAGACGTGGGACTAATTAGGGAGACGCTCTCCAACTATGATGATATAATCGAGGATTATGTGATTGGCCTAAGAGATGGAATATTTGCCAATGAACAAGAGATTAGAGAAGCATTTGGAGAAAAAGTGGAATCAGTGAAGGGTGCAATAGAGACCGCAAAGAGCTGGCTATAAGCGAAGTGATGCTCCATGGAAGCGATTCGATTTACAGCAGAAGGCATGGCAAACTCATTCAGAAGGATTGAAACGGCAAGTTTCCAGAACACTGAATTGACTCCGAAAAAGACGCACATAGCGGGATTGCTCACAAACATAATTGGAAAAACAGAGAATTTTTATTATTCTTTTTTACCCAAACTCAAAGTTGCCGTATTGCCCATGAGCATAGAAGATATTTTTGTTGACATGTGGCAATACAAGAAGTGGAAGTCATCTAATTATGGTAGAGCAGTAGTCAACAGAGAAAAGTTATACAAGGCAAAATACGAGATTTACATTGTTGTGCCTGATGAATTAAAAGAAGAGGTTCATACTGCTCTCTTATATCCAAAAAGGCCTCCTTCGCTGGGGATGGATGATGAACTGGTGAGCATAGGTGGAGTGAAGTACGTAGAATTAAGCGAATTAAATAAAGAAAAAGTAAATGTGCATAGTATATTTCCTGAAGATTGGGTGGCGGATTATTCGTTTCATTCGGGGAAAACTGGGCTCATAATTCCACCAAGAACGTCAGTTTCTAACTTGGAATTTGAAATGGGACCACCAAGAAAGGCAAAGCATGTTTTGCGCATCGTCGAGTTTTTCGGAGGGTATTGTACTGTAATTCCAAAGGATAGCTTAAATGTATATTCCACAGGAGATAAGAACGTTGTGGTGTGGTGATATATGGCGAGTTTAGCGTCTTTAAAAGAGAGATATGGAAAAGATGTGATACCTGCCAAACCAAATGGAGAATCACTAGAAGAGCATACTACTAAATGTTTAGATGCGTATGCAGAATTTAGAAATAAAAACAGTGAAATTTTTGAAAGCTTTTATGAGAGTGTAACAACTAAAAAAGATAGATATAAGAATATTACTCCAGAATTGTTGGATGATATTATTTTTTTCTCAATATTTCTACATGATGTTGGTAAAGCAACTGTGGAGTTTTACGAAAATAAACAGATGGGAGGGAAGAGCTCGTATCATCCTCTTTATGCGTTGTATTTTTTAAATGGTTTAGAAAATTATGGAATAGGAATAAAATATAAAAGCAAAATGATTAATTTAGTGGCTGCAGCAGTGATTTCCCATCATTCTCCACTCTACGAAGATTTATATAGTAAACTTGCAGGAGTGGAAAACCCAACTTTTTTTGAGGAGGTTTTTGAGTTTTTAGATAAGTACAAAATGTATTATGAAAAAATAGTTGGTAGGGAATGCCCGTATAAAATAGATTTTAGATGTTTATTTGAAAAAAATAAAAATAGGAAACTAATAACATTTTTGCACGTAGATGGGATGGAGGATGGGCTAATTGATTTTTTCAATTTTATGAAAGGTATTAAAAATTCTAAAGATAAGAAAATGATGAGGGATATTTTCTCTTTTGTAAATGGTAATCTTGTAAGGGCTGATTGGATTGCAAGTGGAATGAACGAAAATCTCTATAATGAAACCAAAGAATTTTACAAAGAGAACCTTATAGAAAAATTAAAAGAAAGGGCATTGGAAAAGGGAATAATGAAAAAACCAGATGAATTCTCTCTTAAAAATTTTCAGGAAGATGCTTCCGAGTTACACAATAATGCCCTGATTCTAATCCCGACAGGAGAAGGCAAGACGGAGGCCGCTTTGCTATGGGCGTTAAATAATCTTAGAAATGAATATACGAGGATTATTTACACTATGCCAACTCAAACCACGAGCAATGCTCTTTATAATAGGTTCGTAGAATATTTTGGTGAGGAGAATGTGGGATTAGTACATAGCACCGCGCCTCTGGTATTAGAGGAAAATTGGGACATGGAAAAAGATGAACTCGCAAAGGAAATATTGACCATGCGTATTTTTTCCAAACCGATAACCGTGTCCACGCTTGACTCTTTTCTTCTTCCTTTCTTGAATGTGAGAAAGTGGACTTTAACAAATCTTTATTTTAGAAACTCTCTATTAATAATAGATGAGGTTCATTCATATGATCCGAAGATGTTGGGTATGCTGAAAAAAGTTTTAGAAATATTTGTAAATGAATACCATAACAAAGTGTGCATGATGAGTGCAACCGTTCCCGAGCATTTGAAAGAAAATCTGCTTAAGGATTTTAATTTTGAAGAAATAACGGAGAGTTCGTTATTTGATAAATCTCCCGTAGAGATAAAGAAAGAAGATAAGGGTATTTTAGAAGACATTGATAAGATTGTGGAAGATTTCAAGAATAATAAGAAGGTTTTAGTTGTGGCAAACACCGTTAAAAAGGCAATAGAAATATACGATGAATTAAAAAAGAGGGGGATATTCAAGAGAACCACAGGATATTTGAAGAATGGTGAAACATACAATTCTGATGCAGATCTGATTCTTTATCATTCTCAATTCATAAAGCGACACAGGGAGTTGAAGGAAAGAGAAATATTGGAAAAAGAAAAATGGAAAGACAAAGGATTAATTTTAGTGGCCACGCAGGTAGTGGAGATTAGCTTGGATATAGATTTCGATGTGCTATATACCGAGATCGCACCCATCGATGCTTTAATTCAAAGGATAGGTAGGGTTAACAGGAAAAAGAGAAAAAAAGAATCAGTTGCACGAGTATACACTGAACTGGATGTTCATAAGAAAGAGAAGTGGCAGTATCCGTATCCAAGGAGCATTTTGGACATAACCAAGGAAGAGATGAAAACAGGATTGCCAAGTTTAAAGGAGTTAAGTTCAAATTTAATTGAGATTTATAAAAAATGGCTGGGTGTCCCACAAGTAAAAAGGGATTTTGAGGAAAAATTTAGAGAAGAAGGCTACAGGAAGATTGAAAAAATAACAAATCAGTAC
>JALWEL010000142.1 GCA_027014065.1 DHVE2 group archaeon | reverse complement strand
TTTCCTCCTTCCTCAAAGAGAATTCGAAGATTTCGATGGGCGCGCGTGTGGACCCCGAGTATTTCGGTAGAATGAGAATTTTAGTGGTTCTCACCGGAATTAAGCTTCCTTTCTTGGAGGAAGAGAAAGTAAGAGAAGAGAGCAAAGAAGTGTTCGAGGTGAGGTAAAATATTAAATCGGAAATTCCCATTACTATAATGGAGGTCTGAAAGTGCCAACTCCGTATCTGAGCCGACTGAAACTGGAAAAAGAACTCGAGAAAAAAGCCAAATTGCTTAGGGAAAAGAAGGAAAAATGCGATAAATTAATGGAGAGTATAGACAAGAGGTTCGCCCTTTTGGAAGGAAAAGTTCCCGTTGATGATTTGAAGAAAGAGTACGACAAGGGAAAGGAACTGTACGACATGAAGGACATGGACGGAGCCATAGAGATTTTCGAGAAGCTTCACGAGGAAATAACAAAGAAGGTTGAAGACCTCTACAACGAGGAAAAGAAAAAGATAGAAGCAATACTAGATTCCATCTCCGGGGAAGAGGCCGCAAAGATTAAAGCGGATTTGAGCGAGGCCGATGAGAAGATAAGGGAAGACCCGGAGAGAAGCTTTGAAATTCTGAAAGAGATGCGTGAGAAGCTGAACGTGGTTATGGAAGAGAGCATAAACCACACCCTCAGGGAGCTCAACGAAGTGATGGCTTCGATTCCCGGGATGGAGTGGATTAAGGAGGAAGTGGAAAAGATAGATACGGAGAAGAAGGATGAAGAGACCCTTTTAAAATTGAAAGAAATACAGAAGAAGGCGGAGGAGGAAATCGGCAAGAGGGTCAACGATCAGATTGAGAAAACTCATAAAATAATAGAAATCGCCAGTTCCGCTCATTTCAACTTGCCGGTGGATAAAACCGCGGAGGAGAAGATAAAGGAGCTTTTAGATTCCGGAAATTACTCTGGAGCCATAAGGGCCGCCGAGGAATATTTACAAAGTGCGAAGAAATTATTCGATTTCTTCTTCAAAAAACTCTACGACATAGCAAAGAGAATAGTGGAAGAAGGAAAGAGCATGGAGCTGGACATCTCCGAGCCTTCAAAGTATCTGGAAGATGCGAGTAAGAAATACCAAGAAGACGACTTTGAAGGCGCTGTTGAATTGATAAAGAAGGCCACCGAAGAAGCGGAGAAGATGAAGTTCCAGCGGGTCATGGAAGTAATCAAGCAGGCCCGCGAATTGTTTTTAGATGCAAAGAAACATGGGATTGATATAAATCCGTTTTTGAAGAAGATTGACAACGCAAGGAACTTTTTGAAGATAGGAAAGAACAAAAGGGCCTACGACATAGTGTTGGAAACAATAGACATGGTGAAGAGGAAGAAAGACCTCTACAATCAACTAAAAGAAGAAACAAAGAGGCTGAAGGCGGAAATCAAAGACTTAGAAAAAGAGAACATAATTTTAGAAGGTGTAGATGAGTCCGTTAAAGCCATTGAAGAAACAATAGAGAAGGACCCGGAAAAAGCGGAAAAATTACTTAACGAATTAATTGCTGGGATAAAGATAAGCCTAAGAGACATCGCACAGTCTCTCTACAACGAGCTCTCGGACATCATTAAAAAGGCAGAGGATGAGAAAATAGCTGTAGAGGATTTGAATTTGAGCATGGAGGATGCAAAATCTCAGATAACTGACGAAAATTACAAGGATGCTATTTTAGCGCTCAGGAAGGTGGAGGAAGATTTGTACACGAGAATTGAAGATCATATAAAAGAATTGAAGGAGAAGACGAAAAAGTACCAAGATCCGAGGCTGGATGAGGCGTTTAAAAAGATAAATGAGTATTTTGAAGCGGGGGATCTCGAGGGAGTGTTCAGGGAGATTTCAAACGTGAAAGAAATCATGTTCGAGATGGAGGGGAAGGAGTATCAGAAGAAGATAAATGAGATGAGGGAAAAGGTGGAATTCCTGCATGCCGCTGGAGGAAACACCACCGAAGTGCTGAGCTACATAGAAAGGGCCGAGATCTCCCTGAAGAAAAAGGATGTGGTAAAGGTAGAAGATTACATCTCAAGGGGAAAGGAGGCGCTTAAAAATCTTGAAAGTCTCGTGGCAAAGGATGTTTTTGATTCCGCAAAGATAATTGCGGCGGCGGCCAAAAGACTCGGAGTGGACATAGGAAAGCAGGGAATAATGGATCTCTTAAAGAGGGCAAAGGAGAGCATAGAGAAGGAGGATTACGAAGGGGCAATAAAGTACTCCATGGAGGCAAAGAACAGGGCGAAGGACCTCAGAGACAAGGCGGAGCGCGCCTATTCCCAGCTGGTCAATGCGGCTAAAATTGTGGCGAAACTAAAGGATATGGGGGCTAATGTGAGCGATGTTGCAAAGCTCTTAGTTGATGCGAAGAAGAAATTTGAAAACAACGAGTTTGAAGAGGCGGAAAAGCTCTCAATTGAATGTATAAACAAAGCGGAGAGTATGGAAAACAGAGCGAGGGTAGAGCAGCTCCGGAAAGAGATGGACTCCATTGGAAAAGTAATGAGGGAGCTTGGGTTAGGGAACGAGTTCAAGAGGAAGACAAAGGAGTTCTACAACAGGTACGAGGATATGAAATACGACCATCTTGTAGAATATGGGGAAAAGATATTATCGGAGCTTCGAGAGCATGTGGAAACCATCTTGACGGATTACATAGGAAAAATCGAAACGGACATTTACGATGCCCGTGGTAAAGGTTATGAACTCAACATTAATATGGAGGATTTGGAAAACGCCAAGGATCTGTTCATAAAGAGAAAATATTTAGACGCACTATACATACTCAAAAAGCTGGAATCTCAAATCGTGGCCGTTTATGAAAGAAACGAGAAAATGGCAAAGTTGCAGGGCAAAATAAAGAAATACATGGATATGGCAGTTTCCCTGGGCATAGATGTATCGAAGTACAACAAGGAGCTGGAAGAGCTTTCTAAGTACTCTGACATGGCAAAGGTCGAGAAAGAAACGAATAGGATCACGAAGGAGATAGAAGATGCGCTTTACAAGAAGGTGCGCTCCTTAATTCTAAACGTTGAAAAAGAATTGGATGCGAGGAGGAGAAGGGGCGAAGATGTAACCGCTCCTGAGAGCATACTTAATAAGGCAAAATCCAACTTGAAGGAGAAGGAATATGTGGAAGCCCTCAACAAGGTGATGACCGCCGTTGGTGAGATAGAAAAATACGAAATACAGAAGAACACCGCTTACGGAATTCTGAAAAGATTGGAAGTGAAGATCAAAGCGATGAACAAGATTCTCCCGAAAGATATAATCACGGAGTACGAATACGCCAAAAAGCTATTCCTCAAAGGACTCTACGAGCAATCCATAGAGAGATCCATGAGGGTGAGCGACAAGGTCTCGGAAATTGAGAGGATTATTAACTACATAAAGGAGAAGAACAAAGAGATCAGAGATATGGTGATGAAAGCTCATCGCCTCGGTATGGACGTGAAGGATGTTCTGAGGCTTTTCAATCAAGCGAAAGAAGAGTTCAAGAACATGCACTATCAGGAATCACTCAAATTAGTGGATCAATGTTACACAGATGCAAAGCTCCTGATGATCGACGCTGTGAACAAGTACAAGAGCGCGTACAGCAAGATGAGCACGCTCATTAAGAGAATAGGTTTAGAGGACGATTTCAAAGAGCGCATGCGGGAGATGGATAAGCTATTTGAGGAAGGTGAATACGAGAAGATAAAGGTAAAGCTTAGCGAGATGAAGAAAGAGCTCAACGAGAAGCTTGCTGATGTGAGCGACCGCATAATGAAGGAATTCGTAGAAAGGAAAAGGATATTCAAGGAACTCAATGTGGATGTGGGCATTGACTTAGAGCAGGCGGACATGAAGCTTCGTGAGTATAGAGCGAAGGATTACACCAAATTCTTTGAATACGCCTCAATGCTCAACGAGAGGATGGAAAAGTTCATGCCCATTCTTATAAAGAAGAAAGTGGATGAGCTCAAAGCAGAATTTGATAAGTACGAGAAGTACGGAGTGAACATGGACGAATACCACTCAAAGCTCTACGAGATTCTTTCGATGATGGAGGAAAAAGATTACCAAGAGATTTTCGGAATGCTTGAAAATATTGAGAACAACTTCAAAAGATATTTAGATGAATACATAAAATCATTGGAAGACAGGGTAAATAAGAGAGTGGGCGAGTACAGCAAAGAAAAGGCCAAGGAATACGTTGAGAGAATTGAAAAGATGAGGAAAGTTGGCAACTATGCGGAAGCAATCAAAATTTACCGAGAAACCAACGACTTCATCGCCAGATACAAAGTGTTCATGGAAGATTTCAGTAAGAGAGTGGAGGAGGTAAAAGACCGCTTGAGGTTTGCACTCTCCCTCGGATTGAAAGTGGGTGATTTAATCACCAAACTACGCGAAATAGAGGAAAAAGCACCCACAGACATGGAACAGGCTAAACTTGAGCTTGATGACCTGAGGTCGAAGCTGAATATTATGATTGATTCCCTGGAACCTAATCTGGATATCTCGTTGGAGATAGGGGAGGAAAGTGACGGAAAATACGCAGCAAAGCTCATATTGGAAAATAAAGGTGACGCTGATGCTCAGAATGTTAAGATACATCTGAAAGGTGCCTTAGAATCCAATGAACCTGTTGAAGTTCTTAAGGTAGAGAAGGGCACCCGGGAGGAAATTGACATATTCTTGGAAAAAGGAAAAGGAAACAAAATAACCATATCCGGAGAGTACTATCGCTTCGACGGCAAAGAGTACAACATCTCAGAGGAATTAATTATAGAAATGGAAGAAGTGCAAGAGGAGAGCAGGGGATATCACATAGAAAAAGCTAAAGAGAAAGTGAAATGTGCATTATGCCGCGGCACAATACTTCCGGGAATGGACATGGTAATCTGCGACAACTGCGGAGCAACTTATCACGTACCATGCGCAAAGAGGATAAAGAAATGCATAGTATGCGGACAGGAGTTCAAGTTTGATTAATATGCTCACCAAAAGATTTTCATTTGCAAAGTCCACCGAAAGGGATTTCAAAACGCCTCTTCTTCTCAAATGCGGAAAAGATATAATCTTTGAGAATTCCAAAGAAATAATTTTGGAGAGAGAAGTGATACGCGAAATTCTATATCCAGCGAGCGTTGGGCAGAGAGAGATAAAAATAGAGGAGGATTTCTACCTTATTCCCAACATCAATGATCTTTTAAGGAATGCGAGAGAATTTGTGGATTACACCATCAAAATAAGGGAAAAATATGGATACGGAGCAATTTTCTACGCTCCCGGAGTTCCTGCGAATCTCTACCCCATTCTTTTTTATTTAGGGTACGACGTCTTTGACGACTGTATGGAGAAAATAAAATGCTACAATCTATGGGGCGAATCGGAGAATTGCAAAGGGACTTCGGATATCATTTTCCAGATGGCTCTGAACGCGTTCAAAGAGAACAGACTAAGAGAACTTGTGGAAGGGATTCCAGACAATAAAAGTCAGGAGATTTTGAGGTATTTGGATTTGAAATATCAAGAGAAGCAAGAAATGTTCTATCCTTCATATATTCCATCGCTCAACGCCGTGAGCCTTCTATCCCTGCACCGCCCGGATATTGTGAGATGGCAGAAGAGATTGAAAGAGAGATACAAAAAACCCGCGTATGGGAAATACCTTCTCCTGATTCCATGCTCCGCCCGAAAACCTTACTCGGAGTCGAAGAGCCACAAAACGATGAGAAAGTACACAAAATCCACCATGCACGAAGTTATTCTCACTTCCCCCCTCGGCATAGTTCCAAGAGAATTAGAAATGATATATCCGGCGAAAAATTACGATATTCCCGTAATTGGACATTGGTACGAGGAAGAGAAAAAAATGATTCGAGAAATGCTTTCGTGGTACTTAGAAAAATTCAGCTACGAAGGGATCATCTCTTATCTCCCGGAAAGCATGAAATTTTTGGAAGATATTCTAAGAGCTCATGGAGCCACCATGATATGGGATATGAATTTGGAGAAATTGGCGGAAGAGACAAAAAAATTAGATTGCCGTGTACCCTGGCATGAAGTTATGAAGGAAAACTTCTCATCAATCGCGAGATTTCAATTTTCGTGCTGCGACGATTTCTCGGGCGTGAAAATACAAGGAAGGTTTCCGAGGGTAGATATCAAAAAGGGAAAATCTCGGTATTTCGGATTTGACATAAAGAGAGGTATGCTGACCTTGGCTGAAAGCAGCGCCAGAGAATTGCTCAAAGAGAAAAAATACGTGGTGGAAATAGACGATTTCTATCCTGAGGGAGATGTATTCGCCGTGGGAATCATGAATGCAAGTGGGGAAATAAGGGAAGGGGACGAAGTGGCTATCGTGCATAATGGAGAACTGCGAGCATGGGGTATAGCGAGGATGAACTCATACGACATGATTCACGAGAAGAGGGGCAAGGCAATTAAGGTCAGAGATAGAATTCGCCAGTAAATTTTATATTTTATATTCGTATGCACCAAAGACAGGGTGATAAATATGATTGACTATCTAGCGCTAGGAATAGGTTTGCTTTCCATAGTGATCGCTTTGATATTCGCAGTGTACGTAAAGAAAAAAGACCAAGGAGAAGGCCTGATGGTGGAGATTGCGGGATACATCAGGCATGGAGCAATGACGTTCTTGAACGCTGAGTACAGGTATCTGTCGATATATATCATAGTAGTAGCGATTCTTCTTTACATCGGCTCTCTCTTTAGCAATGGGATTAGCGCATACACATGGATTGCTTTCGTGTTCGGGGCCATATTGTCCGCTCTCGCCGGTAATGTGGGTATGAGAATCGCCACACTCGCAAATGTGAGAACGGCCAAAGCTGTGGAAACGGACACAAGCTCCGGGCTCAAGGTTGCATTTTCATCCGGTGCTGTTATGGGCCTAACCGTGGTTGGTCTGGGCCTCGCCGGAGTGAGCTCTTTGTACATAATTTTCAAAGACATTGTGAATCCCGTTGAGCTCTCCAATATCCTATTCGGATTTGGCTTCGGTGCCAGCTCCATAGCACTTTTCGCAAGGGTTGGCGGAGGAATATACACCAAAGCCGCCGACGTGGGCGCGGATCTGGTTGGTAAGATAGAGGCGGGAATTCCGGAAGATGATCCTCGTAATCCTGCGGTAATCGCGGACAATGTGGGAGACAACGTTGGAGACACCGCAGGAATGGGCGCGGATTTGTTTGAGAGTTATGTAGATTCAATAATTGCCACAATAGCCATAGGAGTGATGTTTGCCCTGGTATCATCAATGGAAGTGCTTCTCCCTCTGCTCATAGCGGCTATTGGAATAATATCCTCACTTATCGGAATCTCTGTAGTGGTAGCTCTAAGAAATAACGACCCCTCAAAGGCCATGAACATGGGGGTCATCACCAGCGCCGTTATCATGATGGTTTTCGCAGGTATAGCCATATACTATCTTTCACCAACGTACCACATATTCAACACCACGGTGCCTTGGTACTACATATTTATCGCTCTAATCAGCGGACTTTTCGCGGGGATAGTCATAGGATTCGCCACCGAGTACTATACTTCGGACAAATACAAGCCAACCCAGGAAATCGCCAAGGCCAGCACCACCGGCGCTGCAACGAATCTGATAACTGGGATGGCCGTGGGAATGCTCAGCACAGTGATACCCATAATAACCGTGAGTGTGGCCATATTAGTTGCATATTACTTAGCTGGGCTTTACGGAATCGCTCTAGCGGCGGTCGGTATGCTCAGCACCCTTGGTATGACGCTCAGCATGGATACATATGGGCCAGTCGCTGACAATGCGGCGGGAATAGCGGAGATGGCCCATTTAGGTAAAGAGGTTCGCGAGAGAGCTGAGGGTCTGGATGCCATAGGCAACACCACTGCAGCCATAGGTAAGGGATTTGCGATTGGCTCAGCCGCGCTAACCGCGCTGGCGCTTTTTGCAACATTCACAAACAGCGTAGGAAATGTCACCATGGACATCTCCGATCCCGCAGTAACCGTGGGAATATTCATAGGAGCCCTAATGCCCTTCCTCTTCTCCGCTCTCGCTCTTAAAGCGGTGGGTGTGGCCGCAGAGGATATGGTGAACGAAGTCAGAAGACAATTCAAAGAAATCAAAGGAATTTTAGAAGGAAAAGCAAAGCCAGATTACAACAAGTGCATAGAGATATCCACGCAGGCAGCCATAAAGAAGATGATGCTTCCCACCTTGCTCGCAATAATCGTTCCCATAGTGGTGGGTGTAACCCCTGGATTAGGTGCGAAGGCAGTGGGAGGCGTATTGGCCGGCTCAATAGCATCTGGATTCTTGCTCGCCATATACATGGCAAACGCCGGAGGCGCGTGGGACAACGCCAAGAAGTACATCGAAAAGGGAGAATTCGGTGGAAAAGGTGGAGACGCACATAAAGCGGCAGTTGTGGGGGACACCGTCGGTGATCCTCTGAAGGATACAGCAGGACCATCTTTGAACATACTCATCAAATTGATGAGCATAGTATCCCTGATATTCGCATCCTTCTTCCTCCGGTAATTTTTTTATACTTCTTCCCGTTATCTTTTTGAAAATGAATTTGAGGTTCTCTCTCATTGTAGCCATAATCGTATTGAGCTCCGTGGCGTTCATAGGCCAAAGTAACGCCCAAGTTTCACCCGAAAATTTTGAGAAAACTGTATCGGGAGGAGAAAGCTTCAGCGTTAATTTTGCAGTATTCAACGACAGGAACGAATCTCTTTTCTATTCTGTTATTCTTCCTATTTCCGACGGGTGGGAGATAAAAAGCGAGCATCCCAGCGGAATACTGAAACCGGGGAGCGCGAGAGAAGTAATAGTTAATTTCATTGCCCCCAGGGTCTCCACCAAGAAAGACTGGCATTTCAACATAGTGATTGATTTCTATAATTCAACAAAGTTAGTGGAATCATCAAGCATCAACGTAATTGTCCATTTTAAAGTTCATCTATTCGAGAGTTTTTATTTTCACATACCTTTTCCGGAGGCATGGGGATACTGGGGAAATTTCCTCAACGCCTTGATATTCTGGGCAGTGGTGGGCTTCGTAGTTTACGTGGTCTTCGCGGTGCTTAAAAGGGCGGTTAAAATCACTAAGACCAAAGTGGATGACTCCCTCCTATCAATACTACATGCCCCAACCGTTCTTTGGATAATATTATACGGAATATACTCCTCCGTGCTCCTATTCCCGCTCCCAACTGATTTCATCTCCTATGTATACCTCATCTACAACGTACTGACCATCCTAATAGTGACTTGGATCATGTACCGTATCTACAGGGATTTGATTATACATTACGCGTTCAGATTCAGGAAGAAGATGGGTAAAATGGAAAGCGCCATGATTTCTGCCCTCGAAAAGGTGGGTATAGCAACTATTTTGGGAATAGGCGGAATAATGATTCTCCAGGCATTCGGCGTTGATGTTACCGTTCTCCTCGCGAGCATGGGAGTTCTGGGTATCATACTGGGCTTTGCCGCCCAAGACACCATGGCCAATTTCTTCTCGGGAATTCACATTCTTCTGGATCGCTCGGTTGAAGTGGGTGATTACATAATCTTAGAGAACGATGAGAAGGTTTACAAAGTTAGAGACGTGGGCTTGAGAAGCACAAAGCTCTACGACATATTCGGAAACACCATAATTTATATTCCTAACAACATCATAGCCAACCACAAAATTACGAATCTCACCAGACCTGACACAAAATTGGAGCTAAGAATTGATGTGGGGGTATCGTACAAGAGTGATATAAAGAAGGTC
>JALWEL010000141.1 GCA_027014065.1 DHVE2 group archaeon | reverse complement strand
TTTTATACCCCTTTCCTCCGCTATGATTCTGAGGGAGACATGGGTGGTGGCAATCATGGGGTCTCCGGCCACAAGAAGAACCACGTTTTTATTCGACGCATTTTCGATAATCATTTTCCCGTCTTCTACCTCTTCCCTCGACAATATCTTTATCTCTTTGCCGAGCGCGTTTTCAAGTTCGTCGGGATTCATCCCCACCAAGCGCGAGGTGTAGAACTCCGCGAAGACGATATCAGCTTCATCGATTGCCTTTTTACCCCTGAGCGTCAAATCTCCCACATCGTAAAGTCCCAAGCCAACGAAGGTGAGCATGGGGATTAATTGAAGCGGGTATTTAAAAAGTCACTATCTCCTTTTTCAAATCTCATATTAAAAATCAAAACGAAGATTTCTTCACGAGAAATACGGAAAACATGAGAATGCCCAGGGCCACACCTAAGGAAATGACCGCGCCAAGCAGTCCAGATAAATTTTCCTCTAAGAATATGGGTGATAGCGTTATAACATTACCCACGGCGATGAGCAAAATAAATCCGAGAGCGCTAAGTCCCACGCTTGCCCTGAGCCCCATGGCATCTCCAATGTAGAGAATTATTAAGCCCGATGAAAACACACCAATAGAACTAAGAACCTGCCAGAGAGGAGAAATGAAAACTCCGGTGAAGAAAGAGTAAATGTTCATTACAAAAAGGGTCACGATAAATAGAGATAAGGATAGAACATTTTTTGAAATGTACACGAATCCTCTGGTTACGGGCAGTGTTTTTATCAGTTCGAAGTTTTCAAACCCGAACAGAGAATAGAGATATATTATTATGAAAGTCACCAAAACGCTTATGAGCGCGATACCTCGCATGTTCATGCTCATTAAAAGCAAAACCTCCAATGCAGGAAGGACGAGGAGCATGGCCAGTCCCGGGTTTCTCGTGGTTATCTTTAAATCCTTTCTGAACATGGCTCCTATGGGTGTGTGTATTTTCAATTTTATTTCCCGCATTTCCATGTATTCAATCGTAGGTTTCTTGCCGCTGGTGCTAAGTGTCCATTTAAACGCGAAATACGCCAATATTGTGAAAAGTGCGCTCGAAAAGATGGATAAGGAGTCTGGATTCACTATAAGATACGCGAAATCAAAGGGAAAAATTGCCCTGAATACGAGCTCGAATTCATTTAGGACAGGGGATAAATTTTTCATGTAGTGGTATATTGTGGGCATCCATATCATCACCGCATAAAGCACGAAAAATGATGTGCCCCATATAAGTATGAAAATGAACCTGACGGCGGCGCGCCAGCCGCTGGATGGGCTCGCCAATTTTCTGTAGAATATGGCGGAAAGGTAGGTTACCATGGCAATTGCAAATATTTCAGCCGATAGAATTCCTATAAACGCTGGAAGAACGGATAGCGGGCCGGCCGCAAAACCGGCCACTACGGGGAATATCAATAAATTTGTGGCCAGTGGCATATCAAAAATTCTGAGAAAAGTTAGAAGCATTATGCGCTCTCTGTCCCTGTGATTTATGGGAAGGGAGTTTAAAATATCAAAATCGACCTGAAAGTAGTAAGTTACGGACTGCAGGAAAAACACGGCAAACATGAACATTACCATGAGAAGGTAAGAAGCATATGAGATGGGTGAATTTTCAACACCTGCGAAAAGCATGGCGATAATGAAAATCAGAGTGATAAAAATCTTGTTTATTGTTATCGAAATTATCGAATTATCTATGAGCTTTTTTATCGCTTCATTGCTCGCTCCGGGCCTGCGCATGTTCAGGAGTGATTTGAATGCAAGTTCCCGATAAAATATACCGGATATTTTCCAGAGCCTACTTAGAGAGAGCATTTACAATACCCCGCACATACTCGTCTTCGCCAGTGAGTTTAAGAAATATATCTTCCAAACTCCCTTCGCTTTTTGCGAACTCGCGCAGCTCCTCGATTGTACCCTCTGCTATGATCTTCCCATTATTTATCACGGCGATTCTGTCGCAAAGCTCCTCTGCAATCTCCATTATGTGCGTGGAAAAAAGCACCGAGCCGCCTTTTTTTACGTGTATTTGCAGAATCTCCTTGAGAATCTTTGTGGATTTTGCATCTAAGCCATTTAACGGTTCGTCCATAATCAATAATTTAGGATTGTGCATGAGCGCCGCTATAATCTGAACCTTCTGCTTTGTGCCCATCGAGAGCGCGGCAATTGGCTTGGTCACATGATTTTCTATTCCAAACCCGTAAATCAACCGGGCAAATAGATCTTCATCCCTTATCCTTCGGATTGATTTTATGAACTCGAAAAATTCCATGGGTGTTAGAGATTCGATCAACATAGACTCTTCGGGCACGTACCCTATTTCGTTTTTCTCTCTGACCCCTATATTTCGCCCGTTTAGAAGAATGCTCCCTTCATGCTCCACCAGACCCATTATTGCCTTTAGAGTCGAACTCTTTCCCGCGCCGTTGGGACCCAGAATACCGAAAATCTCTCCATCACGAACTTGGAAACTTATATTTCGAACGGCGGTGAAGGAGCCGTACCTTACAGAGAGAGCATTGACGGAAAGCATAATGGGAAATACGAGGAAATTATTAAAAATCTCACATGGATCAGATTTCTCTCTCGATTTCGCCCTTGAACTTCCGGTATCTCTTCTCGATTCTGACGCTACATACTGAAAGAAGAATAATCCCTAAGACAATCAAACACACTCTCCACAGCAACGAAATTTCATAAATTGCAATGCCCCACAGGAGCAGGAGTATCCCGAGAACGATCCCAACTATGTCCCACCCCCAGATCCCGTATTTATCGCTTGTAAGCATCCGGGTCGATGTGAGATAATCCACCTTGTCCTTAAGCTCCCTGCCCATGATATAACATGGAATGGAAAGTGAAAAATCTTTCCCTTGTGTGAAAAAATAAGTACCTCCTTCTCCATGCTCTCCCTGCCCCGATGACGAATTCAGCCTTAGCTGACCGTGATGAAAGACGGGCGGGCCGAGGGGCTTATTCTCAATTTTAAAAATCTCGCGAGATTATTACATCGGAGAGCTTTTAAATAATCCCAGCGATGGGAGAACCATGATGAGTGCCGTAGCAAATGT
>JALWEL010000140.1 GCA_027014065.1 DHVE2 group archaeon | reverse complement strand
AAGTTAGTGGGGTACAGCATCAAAGTCAGTGCGAGAGATATAGACGGCAATGCTCTCAACTGGGAGAAGGACTTCGACGGTTTGTTTAGCGGTGCGCTGCATTTCCTGGAGGATATTTGGAACGCGGTCGTGAGTGCGTTCGAGAGCGCTGCTAAGGCTGTCGAGAATGCGGTGAATTTCTTAGTGAAGTGGATAATAGAGCTGTTCAAAGAGGCGATGAACAAGCTGGTTGAAGGGATAGAAGCGTTGATGAATGGGATTATAAGCAGTTATGGAGAATTTCTGAGGGCAATTGTCGAACAATTGAGCGATAAGGGGAACGTATCAGCTACGAACAATTTCGAGAGTTCTCCACGGTTATTGCAGATGCATAGCACCCCAGGTTACATATCGCCATTTTCTCAGGCACTAATTGCACTTGAGTATGAAACATTTGCGGCAGTGGTTTCAGTAGTAAGTATAATTATTGCGGTTAAAGCTGCAACTATGGGGATTGAAGAATTGATCGAAGTTGCAGCATTGAGAATAGCGCAGGAGAGCATAATGTCTGCCCTTCTGGGTGTTATAAGCTGGGGGTTCTACAGGGATATTGAAAAAATAAACGCTGGCAAACCGCTGAAGCAGGAGATATGGGATGTCATATCTAAATATCTCGACATAGGAATGTCCACCTTTCTAACCGTGTTCAGTCTCGCACAGATGTTCATTGATTATTTCAAAGAACGTTCACCATTGAAGTTCATGGCAGGGTTCACGCTTGCCCTCACCGGCCTCATGCTCGGCGTGGTTACACAGACCATGGGATTCCAAGGAGATGCACTGATGTGGGCTGATATCTTTGGGATAATGATCTCCAGTTTGGGAGTGGGATACATGTTTCTATCTAAAAACAAACCAGATGCAGAGTCTATTAAAGAGGTGGCACCTTTAGTTTATTTGCTTGAATGGATACTAGGTATTGTGGGTGTAATAAAGGCGTTCACAGATTCTATAGCTGACGCAGTTGCAGGGTGGAGGTGAGAAAGAGATGGAAATAGAGATTAGTGAAAAACCCGAAAATTTAAAGGGTTTATTTTATGGGATTATTTTTGTTGTCTTGGTTACAATTTTTTCCTATTCGGTGTTAGATATGAGTGTTGTTTATGCTATGCTTCTCTTAGTTGTAGGTGCTGGTATAGTTGTAGGATTATTTGGAGTATTCACTCACTTTGAGAAATATGCGGGTAAACAAGCTATTTCCTTTGGAGATGATGCAATGGTTTGGGGTAGATATATAGCTCCCAATAAATTTAAACCTCTGCTCAAGCCCATATCCTATAAATCGATAAATAAGATATGCATTAAAAACCGGTATTTCCGTTGGTATTATAAGAGAAATCGTACAACTGGTAGTCTATTGATATCTTTAAAGTCAGTTCTCATGGATGAAAATGAGAGAAAAAGAAGAGAAAAAATCCTAGAGGAATTAGTAAAACGAGTAAAAAAAGCAAATCCTGAGGTGGAGATAGTTGACAAGAGAAAGAGGTGGTGATAACAATAGTTGGGTCATAAAAGCATTCACGGATACCTTAGCAGATGCATCTGCCGGATGGAGGTGAGAATATTGGAGGTAGAAGTTCGAGAACACTATAAAAATCTTCAAACACTTATAGGGAGTCATGCATTTGTGTTTGCAGTATGTTCTCTTGTGTATCTTACATCCAGATTACCCATCACATACTTAGTTTATATCCTCTTGCTATCGATGTTTGTGGTATTAGGTATTTATTTATCTTTTGAGAATTATGATAAAAAGATTGGCAAAAAGGTATTTATCTTTGAGGATGAGGAACTGATCAAGGCGAGAAGAAAAGCACCAGATAAATTAAGGTATATAATCAAACCTGTAAGATACGAGCAGATTCAAAGGATAGAGATAAGAAGCAGATATTTCAAATTTTACTACGAAAGGAATGGTAAAGAACAGTGGAGCATGCTTCCGCTCAAAGCAGTTTTTATGGATGAAGATGAGCGAAGAAGAAGAGAGAGAATCTTGGAAGAGCTGTTAAGTCGGGTCAAAAAAGCAAACCCCGATGTGAAAATAATAGATAAGCGGAGAAGAAAGAAAAAGGTTAAGTAAAAGGAGGTGATGTATAAGTATGGAGGAGTACACAGTAATAATAGAGAGAGACGAGGATGGGTACTATGTGGGAGAGGTCGTAGAGTTACCTGGATGTTTTACTCAGGCGAGAAGCATCGAGGGACTCTTAAAAAGAATTAGGGAAGCGATAGAACTCTATCTTGAAGAGACTGGAGAAGTGGAGATAAAAACTGAGTTTATAGGACTGCAGAGGGTAACGGCATGAGCGATAAGCTAAGGCCCTTACCTGCAGAAAAGGTGATAAAAGCGCTCAAAAAGATAGGCTTTGAGGTTACGAGGCAGAGAGGTTCTCATGTGATTCTGAAAAACAAGGAGGGAACAATAATAGTAGTTCCCAACCATCCCGGTGAGGAGATTGGCAGAGGATTATTAATGAAGATAATAAGGCAGGCGGGTATAACCAAAGATAGATTCTTAAAGTTACTTAAGGAGTAGGGAAATGTTTTTTGGAAACATAGAGTTTCACTACGACCCTAATGGACACATCGCCCACTACGGCATCCCGGACGGGAAGGAGGCGTGGGGCTACGAGGTGAAGATCGCTAAGAGCTTCGACTCCAACAATAACCCAATCTGGCAGAGGGTTACATTGTACGGCAACCCGACGGTGGACGAGTCTAAGACGAGGGACAGCGATGGAGACGGGCTCACAGACTACGAGGAAACGCACTGGAAAGATTACTACATCCTGCGGAAATACGCCGAGAAGGCAGGGTGGAACGAGAGCGTTGCGAATCAATCATATTCTCCTTACATCGTCTGGCACTTCCCGGCGATAATTGAGAGTGTAAATATAGGCGAAGACGACAGCGACTGGTGGAAGAACACGGTTTATTTCACTGTGCACGTGGAGGTCATATCGCCTGTGGACATTGCAGAATTGAAGTTCACATACAGCGACTCGTCCACGCAGAGCTGGAGCACCAGCGTGGGTGCGGGCGAGCACTGGATCGAGCACACCTTCTCGGGG
>JALWEL010000139.1 GCA_027014065.1 DHVE2 group archaeon | reverse complement strand
CGTCGCCATATTCTTCGTTGTGAATATAACAAAAATGATTGCAAAGGTGGAGAGAGAGTCATCATCTCAGGAATTAGGCGCTATGATTGGAATTTCGTGGGTCGTAGGCGCTGCGGTGGGCTGGTTTTTGGTGCCGAGTATGAACATGGGAACAAATGACATAGCTTCCATGGCCATGGGATTTCTCTCTTTCATATCCATTTCCATATTTGGAATGTGGCTCTCGTTCATAAAGTACAAAATCATCGCGGAGGAAATGCTCCCCTCGTTCCTGATTCCAGCAATTGGAATTCCTGTGGCAATGACCATGAAAACCAACGCCATGACATGGGCCGGATTCTTGGTGGCAATTGCATTCTCCATCACTATACTCTGGTATCTCTATTCGGCGTTCAACTACATGGGTGTGCCCAATGATGAGGGACATAATCAAGAATAACATTCTCGGGAATCCAATTCGGATAGGGATAATGCTCTACCTGCTGCCGAGAAATAGAGCCCTTTTCGTAGAGCTCCAGAGGGTTCTCGAAATTACTCCAGGGAATTTAGACTCTCACCTCAAAACTCTCGAAAGGAAAGGGTACGTGAAATTGAAAAAAAAGTCATAAGAGATAGACCGAGAACAATGGTTTATCTCACTACCGCGGAGCTAAAGAAACTAAAAAATACGTGAGCGAGTTGAAAAAAATACTGGAAGAGGGAGAGGGGCTTACCTCTCCTTGAATTTTTCGGCCATCTTCTCGTAGAACTCCCTCTCTTCTTTGCTAAGAGGTTTCACTCTTTTCAGCGCTTCCTCGAAGTGCTTCATGGCAATCTTCGCTTCCTCAGGATTCTCAGGGTTCTTCCCTTCCGAGATGTACTCGCGAATTGCCAGCATAGTAGCTTCGTTGCACACCGCCTCTATGTCCGCACCGGTGTATCCTTCGGTCTTCTCTGCGAGTTTCTCCACATCCACATCCTCAGCAAGGGGCTTTCCGCGCAGGTGGATATTGAATATTTCCTTGCGAGCTTCCTTATCCGGAACGGGCACATACACCATTCTATCGAATCTTCCCGGCCGCAGCAATGCGCGGTCCAGCATGTCGGGGCGATTGGTCGCGGCTATCACTATCACGTTGTGCAATTCTTCGAGACCGTCCATCTCAGTAAGGAGCTGTGATACCACTCTCTCCGTGACGTTGGTGCTCAAATCCCTTCCTCGCATGGGTGCAACGGCATCTATCTCGTCGATGAATATCACCGCGGGCGCCGCCTGACGAGCCTTGCGGAACACCTCTCTTACAGCTTTCTCGCTCTCTCCAACCCATTTGCTCAGGAACTCGGGACCCTTCACGCTTATGAAGTTTGCCTCGCTTTCCGTGGCTACCGCTTTAGCTAAGAGAGTTTTTCCGGTTCCCGGAGGCCCGTAGAGCAGTATGCCCTTGGGTATGCGCACCTTCATGTGCTTGAACAGCTTCTTGTACTTCATCGGCCACTCCACCGCTTCCCTCAATTCCTGCTTCACGTTGTTGAGACCTCCAATATCGCTCCATTTCACCTTGGGCTTCTCTATCAGCACCTCGCGCATCGTAGATGGCTGCATCTCCCTGTACGCGTTTATGAAATCATCCCATGTCACTTCTAATTTCTCCAGTATTTCCTTCGGTATCTTCTCGTCTTCCACATTTATTTCGGGAACCATACGCCTCAAAGCGCGCATAGCCGCCTCTTTCACCAGAGCCGCCAAATCTGCTCCCACATATCCGTGAGTCATCTCAGCCAATTTGTCCAGATCCACATCTTCCGCCAGAGGCACGCCGCGAGTGTGAATCTCCAATATTTCCCTGCGGGCATCGGTATCCGGTATTCCGATCTCTATCTCGCGGTCGAATCTTCCCGGTCTGCGAAGCGCTGGGTCTAAAGCATTTGGACGATTGGTTGCGCCTATCACCACAACCTTGCCACGAGATTCTAAGCCGTCCATAAGAGCTAAGAGCTGGGCAACCACCCTTCTTTCCACTTCACCGCTCACTTCGTCTCTCTTCGGAGCTATCGAATCTATTTCGTCGATGAATATCACGCTCGGTGCGTTCTCCTGCGCTTCTTTGAATATTTCGCGGAGATTTTCTTCGCTCTGCCCGTAGTACTTGCTCATTATCTCCGGCCCGCTGAGATATATGAAATGCGCGCTGGCCTCGTTAGCCACTGCTTTCGCAAGCATCGTTTTACCGGTTCCCGGAGGTCCGTAAAGAAGAACGCCCTTTGGCGGGTCTATGCCCAATCTTTCGAACAGCTCCGGATGCCTCAAAGGTAACTCGACCATCTCGCGTATCTTCTTTATCTCTTCTTTGAGACCTCCTATATCCTCGTAAGTTACGCGAGGTATTCCATTCGTCTCCTTGGCGGGCTTCTCGCTTATTTTTATTTCGGTATTTCTCGTTATTATTACAACTTCCTTCGCCGGTTTTATGCTCGTCACTATCAGGTCGATTGGATTACCCATTACGTTGATGGTAATGACATCTCCTCTCGTCAGAACACGACCTTCCAGCAGTTGCTTCAGGAACTCTTCTCCGCCCATTATTCTAAGCGGTTGAGTGGGAGCAAAAGTGACGTGAGAAGCGGGATTCGCCACAACCTTTCTTACGGTAACTCTGTCATCAATGCCAACTCCTGCGTTCCTTCTCGTATGTCCGTCTATTCTTATCACTCCAGTGCCCTCATCTTCGGGATAACCCCGCATGACCGTGGCAGCGGTTAACTTTGAACCTTCAATGATGATGGTGTCTCCGGGCATGAGACCCATTTTCTCGTAAATTACGGGGTCAATCCTCGCTATGCCCCTTCCCACATCTCTAGATCTCGCCTCGGCAACTTTCAGCACGATTTTTTCTTCATTCTTTTTCATTTTCATTCACCTCCTTTGGTTATCAACTAAGAGTTGATAACTAATTTTAGTAAATAAGAACTACTATATAAAGCTTTCGTCAAATCCAATTGGAGAAACGTTTTATATCATCTCGCACTTAGTCCTCTAAGCCCGTGTTTTGCGGGAGCGGAGGTGAAAAAATGGACGAATTTGAGAGGGCCGTGGAATCAATATACGTTGCTTTAGATGGCAAAGTTGAGAAAG
>JALWEL010000138.1 GCA_027014065.1 DHVE2 group archaeon | reverse complement strand
CGCGAACCTTCACTTCGATGTCCACCTTGTTTGCCTTATCCCCTATTAGCCCTATGGGCTCGAGGACTGAGAGCCTCGCAATCTCTGGCTCGTAAATCTCGAATGGCATGTGATTGATTCTGTATCGTCCTTTCCCGTCCTTCACTACCGCTCGCGCAATGGCGGTTTTTCTCTTACCACTTGCTATTGCAACCTTCATCATATCACCTCAGCTTAGCTCCCAGCTGAATTGACAAATCTTTTAGAGTGATATAGCCCTTCAACTTATTGTTTTTCGCATCTTCGTATACTTCCGCCTTCTTCCCTTCTAATTCTTTTGGAACACCCATGTAAACGCGAAGCCTCTTGTATGCGTTCTTCCCCTTTGATTTCTTCATGGGGAGCATTCCTCGAACGGTTCTTCTGAGAATCTTATCGGGCATGCGAGGGTAATGCGGCCCTTTTCTCACGCTTCCGATGTTTCTTCTCTCAGTGTATTTCCCCACGATGTAATCCTTCCCACCTATGATGACCGCCTTCTCAGCGTTAACCACAACGATTTCCTCTCCATTGAGGAGGTCCTTGGCTATTTT
The DNA here is from genome assembly GCA_027014065.1 of DHVE2 group archaeon. Taxonomy (GTDB): domain Archaea; phylum Thermoplasmatota; class Thermoplasmata; order Thermoplasmatales; family Aciduliprofundaceae; genus JAADDK01. The sequence continues at coordinate 2,546 of JALWEL010000138.1, read as the reverse complement.
GCTTGCAAGGCGACCCACAACCATGTTGTTTGCATCCACCACCTTCACGAAAATCACCTCATGATCCTGACATTGGAACCCTTTGGATTCTCATCGACGAGCTCCATTATGCCCATTACTCTTCCGCCGGCGTTCTTTATCTTCTCCTCTGCCTTCTTGGAAAATTTAAGAGATGCGACGGTTACTTTTTTCTTTAGTATTCCAGAACCCAGAACTTTGCCCGGGACCACGATGACATCTCCATCGTTGGCGTATCTTTCAATTCTGCTTAAATTAACCTCGGCGTAATTGCTGCTGGGACCTTCGAGCCTCTGGGCTATATCCCTCCAAATCTTTGCATCGTTCTCTCTCGCTTTGACCTTTAAGTCGTGTATTATTTTTATTAGTTCAGGGTTATCCTTCTTCATTTTGAATCCCCCGATTGCAGACTGCAATAGGCATTTCCTTTATAAATGTTTTCATATTACCCGCCGTGAAAAACTTGAAGTACGTCCTCGGTCTTATATCCGTCTCACTGATTTGGGGCGGGACATTTCCCCTCGTAAAAATCTCTCTGGAGTTCATCTCTCCCATCGGTTTTTTAACGCTCCGATTCTTCTTGGCTTTCGCAATCCTTCTTCTTATTTATTTCCGGAGAATAATGGATCATAGAGATGCGTTCAAAGCCTCGCTAATTCTTGGAGTTTTTCTGTTTTTGGGCTATGCCTTTCAAACAATCGGATTGAAATACACCACATCCTCCAACGCCGGTTTCATCACGGGGCTCTACGTTGTTTTCACCCCCCTGTTTTCTTATTTCATAGTGAAAGAGCATATCGGAAAGAGAGTGATAATGGCCCTAATTCTCTCTCTAATAGGGCTCTATCTTCTCTCTGGAATCAACGGGTTCAACATAGGCGATATACTGGAACTCTTCTGCGCCATAGCATACGGTGTTCATGTGGCATTAATAGGGAAATTCAGCAGGGAGAAGGACGCTGTTACTCTAACCATGATGCAGCTATTCTTCGTTTTTCTCTTCTCATCAATTTGGTGGGCCGGCGAAGGTCCTAAGATGGTTCTTTCGGGAATATTGATTTTCGGAATAATCTTCACGGGTATATTCGCCTCAGCAATAGGAATCTTAGTGCAGGTGCACGCTCAAAAGCATATATCCCCGTCGAGAGCTGCGGTAATATTCACCACCGAACCCGCTTTTGCTGGGATATTCTCATTCATATTTTTAGGGGAAGGATTCACCCTGTTTGGCATATTCGGCGCAATACTGATTCTCATTGCAATGCTCCTTGTAGCCTTAGAAAAAGGGAGTCCAGAACTTCCGTAGCCTTGCCCCGAAGAATATAATCAGCAATCACCGAGACTGGGGTGCTCTCTATGTTGATCTCTATCACCTTTGCCCCGTAATCCTTCGCTATAAATGGTAAAGAGGCTGCGGGATGCACCTGCGCCGAAGTACCTATGACGAAAAACACATCCGAATTCTTCGCAATGTCGAACGCTTTTTCCACATCATTAACCGGCTCTCCGAACCATACCACATCTGGCCTGAGAAGAGAATTGCATTTTGGACATCTTGGGGGAATCTCGTGCAGTGGAGTTTCGTAGTTCCACTCTTTGTATGAGCATACTGTGCATTTGAATCTCCAGATGTTCCCGTGCAACTCTATCACGTTCTTACTTCCGGCCATGGTGTGAAGCGAATCTATGTTCTGCGTAATTATCCACATATCGAAGTACTTCTCCATCTCCGCGAGGACCTCATGCGCCCGGTTGGGTTTTTTATCTTTCATATTCACCCTTCTCTCATCGTAAAATTTCCAAACTAACACCGGATCTTCCTCGAATCCCTCCACGCTCGCAACCTTATCCACGGGATATCCTTCCCAAAGCCCTCCCTTGCCCCTGAACGTCGGTATCCCGCTCTCCGCGGAGATGCCAGCACCGGTAAGAGCTGCGATTTTCTTGGAGTTCTTGAGTAACTCCACGATTTCACCAATATTTTGCTCCTCCATAATCAAAAATCTGCCTCGGGTATTTTACATTTTCGGAAAAATTAGAGAGAGGAGAAAAATCTGTACGCTTCGTCTTCCCGATAGCAGTAGCGCACCCTGTTGAATTCCTTCTTCATCTCCTTTACTTCTTCACGCACTTGGTTTATTTTTCCGTCCATGGCCACTTTCTTTATGAGCTCGGCAACATGCTTCATCTCTCCCTCTTTCATTCCTAAACGGGTTAGTTCTTGCACCCCTAATCGTATTCCGCTCGGATTCCTCGGCTTCTTCGGGTCATCGTACGGAAGAAGATTGTAGTTGCAGATTATGTTCGCCTTCTCCAAATCTTCGGCGACTTTCCTTCCGCCGCCCTGGGCGACGACATCCACGAGGACCGTGTGCGACTCGGTGAACCCGTTCTTCTCCCCGAGCACCTTGAAGCCGAGAGCATGCATCTCCTCTGCGAGGGTCTTCGCATTCTTCACGATCTGCTCGGCGTACCGCCTCCCGAACTCTATATGCTCGGATAGGGTGATTGCGAGGGCTGCCATATGG
>JALWEL010000137.1 GCA_027014065.1 DHVE2 group archaeon | reverse complement strand
GCTTCAGCCCAAAAAGAAGTACTTATGGTTGATGGAGGGTATGGGAACCCGCCGGAGGTGCCCAGAGGGGAAGTTGTAGAAACCCCGAAGGGGTGTCTACGGGCGTGCTCGCATCTTATGATGCTACTTTACCCCAAAGAAAATGTGGTTTATTAGAAGAATAATTATTTGGGGACCGGACGGGAGGAGCATCTTTGATGCGACTAAGACCCTATGAATCTCCGGCGGGTTCTTATCATCTCCCGTAACCGAAAAAGATTGGTTTTATCTAAGGGAAGGGTTTAGAAAGGGAAACCGTAGGTGTCCCTTCTGGGGGTTTTGAAAGGGGGCAAAGCCCCCTTCATAGTGGACCGAGCGGGACTTTCGACATAAGGAGAAAGTAAGCCCGCGTCCACGACTGAGCGAAGCGAAGGAGTGGACCGGGCGGGATGTTCGACGATAGGAGAACATAAGCCCGGGACATTCCGAGCGTAGCGAGGAATGGACCGGGCGGGATTTGAACCCGCGACCTCCACATTGCGAATGTGGCGATCTTCCGGTCTGATCTACCGGCCCTCACTTGCGAGATATGAGAAGATTATAAAAATGTTTGGGAAAGTTGATATATGACCATCATTTAAAGATAAGTATGAAGATTGGTGCTATCGTATTCACATTGGGGGTAATTCTAATATTCGCGGGAATAATAGGTTTTTACTACACGCTCAGCGAAGCGGGCAACAAAACCATAACTTATTCTCTATCAGCTGGGGAAGAGGAAAACAAAACAATTTCTTTGAAAGAGAACACAACATACGAATTCTCTTTCTCCGCCGATTTCAACAATGTTTACTTCTCCCTCTACTCACCTGACGGAAAGAAGATAGTTGAAGGAAACATGGAGAAGAACAGCAGCTTCAATTTCAAACCGAAAGAAAGCGGAAATTACATATTAAGTGTGAAAAATTTAGAAAACAAGGGAAATAGAATTGCGGTGGTTATCCTGAAAAACGGGGAATTAGAGAGGATTCACAACATGATGCTGAACTACGAGATAATGTTCTTCGCAGGGGTAATAGCAGCCGTGGTTGGGATAGTTATAGCACTATTCATGAGAAAGTAGGGATCTTTCTGCAAACAGATAAGATTCGCACCCTAACCCTTAAAGGAAAAGATTAATTTCCAATAAACGCATGAGCTATCCCATGGAAAAAGTGAGGGTAGGTGATGTGAGAAAGCTCATTACACAAGAACCAACCATCACTCATGAAGATGACTCCTTGGTGAAGGTTGCAGAGAAAATATTGGAAGACCCAAAAACGCGCTCCGTTTATGTTTTAAACTCGAAAGAAAAATTGGTGGGCATAATACCAGTCATTGAGCTAATCCAGTACATGTATTACGAGGATATTCCTTCGGAGTACATAACTTACCGCTTTCCCTTGGCGCTGAGCAGAGAGCCGAAAGCCTCGGACATCATGCTTCCCCCCGTGTACGTTAAAGACGAAGAACCAATAAGAGAGGCGTTCAGAAAAATGTTCAAAAATAATCTTAAGGAATTACCCGTAGTGGATGAAGAGATGCATGTGATCGGAGATTTGAACATTTTAGAGCTCATAGTTGCATGGCTGGAGATGAAAAAGCATGCTCATTGAGCTTGCGCTTGCTCTGATTCTCGTCAAAATAATGGACGAAGTATTCATGAGAAAAAACCAACCGCCGGTGATAGGAGAAATTTTAGTTGGTATATTTTTCTCATTTTTAGCCTTCGTTCTCCCCTCGGAAATAACCATGGTCAATTATTCGTTCTCGCTAAACCTCGATATTTACCATCCCGCCTTCGACTTCTTCGCTGATATGGGCATAATGTTTCTTCTCTTCCTCTCGGGAATGGAGACGAATATAGATGATTTCAAAAAGAGCGGAAAAGGTGCAATGTTCGTTGGTGCTTTTGGAGTATTGATGACCTTTCTACTCGGCTTCATTTTCGCCCTCTACTTAGTGGGATTCACCTTGAATCAGGCAATGGTGTTTGGTACGATTTTCACAGCCACCAGCGTTGGGGTGACCGTTAGAACCATGATGGACATGCATATCCTAAACACGAAAGTAGGGAATACCATTTTAGCCGCCGCGGTTGCAGACGATATTTTCGGAATAATCTTGGTGACAATAGTACTGAGTCAAGGGGAAATGATAGAGATGGTCGTTGGAATTTCTTTATTCTTCATAGCACTGTTCCTGTTGGCAAAGTATGGAGTTATAGAGAAAACCATGGAAAAGACAGATAACTTCATCCATACTCCCTACGGATTGGTTAGTATAACGGTTGGTGTTATGCTTCTATTCGCTTTCTTCGCACAGATGGCTCATATCGCCACAATCACTGGCGCGTTCTTCGCGGGTCTATTAATAGGACAATCTTCGCAGGAGAGAAAGATAATTAATCCCCTTCGAGCAATCGCCTACGCCATCTTCATTCCAATATTCTTCGTGAAAGTTGGAATTCTTGTTGATTTTAAACTCTTAAGCCAGTTCGACTTAGCACTTTTAGGTATTATCCCGTTGGTTTTCATTGGAAAAATTGTGGGCTGCGGTCTCGGAGCGAAAATTTATGGGATGAACGCGAAAGATTCTTTCCGGGTGGGTGTGGGCATGACCCCAGAGATGGAAGTTGCTCTCGTCATAGCTTCGCTGGCCTATGCCAGCGGCATATTCCCACCTGCCATTGGCTCTGCCATAATTGCAACAACGATACTTTACGTTATAATATCTTCCATATCAACCCCAATAATACTCAAAAAATTGTACGGGAAGGCTCAGAACTCGTAGCTCTGGCCAGGCTCAAGAATAACCAGATCTATGCCCTCTCTCTCAAGGTCATCCCTCATCTCTTCTGGATCAGCTTCAATTGGAGGCCATGTGTTGTAGTGCATTGGAATAACCACCTTGGGTTTGAGCCATTTTGCAGCTATAGTAGCCAATCGAGTATCCATGGTGAACAATCCACCCACAGGGAGAAGGGCAACATCCGGAGTATAGAGTTCGCCGATTATCTTCATGTCCCCGAATAATCCCGTGTCACCGGCGTGATAAATCGTTTTTCCGTCCATTTCTATTATGAACCCCGCAGGCAACC
>JALWEL010000136.1 GCA_027014065.1 DHVE2 group archaeon | reverse complement strand
CTTATCGAGATGGTTCTTCAACCGTAGATAATCCATATTCATTCCTCCTTATGCGTTTTTATTATAAGCACGGGTTTTTTCGTCTTTTTCAGCACGCGCATCGTAGTTGAGCCGAAGAGCTCATGGGAGAATCCCTGCTTCCCATGCGAGGGCATGAGAATGAGCGAGACGTTTTCTTCCTCCGCCACCTTCACTATTTCCTCGTATGGAACTCCAACGCGCACAAGCATTTTTATGTTCTTTGCTTTCATCATTTCTCTACATTTCTCCGCTCTTTCCTGCATTTCCTTCATGGCTTTCTCTTTCAGTTTTTCCTCGATGTCGTGCATTTCTCTATCTTCTCTCTTGTAGAAGTAAGAGTATCCGTTTAGCATATCCTCCAGCTTGCCTTCGTCTATAACGTGGAGTATCACGCATTCTTTCACCTCGCTCTCGTTGTCTCTGTTGAAGCGCTGAATGGCTCGCATTGCACCTTCGCTAAAGTCCGTCGGGAACAGTATTTTCCTAAACATTTTATCACCTTCTATTTCAATTTTTTTTGAAGCATCACGCTTCCATATTTAATAGTTGTTACTCACCTCCGCGAACCGCTCTTGGTCAGGTTGCATAGTCTGCCTTGCCACTTTGATCGCGTTCGGAATTGCCCTTCTGAATATGAAGCCGCCCTGCATTATTATGTCCTTGAGTAGATACACAGGGCGAACGTAGAAGGATATGTATGCCCATTGAAGCATCTTCGTGATTTGCTCCGTAGTGAAGTGCTTTAATTTCATAACCGGATCTAAGGTAGTATACTTGCGCCAGTTAAATGTCATTATTAGATTTTTGCTCATTGCGTAGTCCCAGAGCCTCGTCCCGGGATATGGTGTCGCTACAGTGAACTGCGCGTAATCAACGCCCACTTTCTTTGAGAATTTTATTGTCTTTTTCACATCTTCCTTAGTTTCTTCGGGAAATCCGATTATGAATGCACCCAGAGCGTGTAATTTTCTCAATTTTGCTTTTTTCACCGCGGCGAGCGATTGCTCCGGTGTGATTCTCTTTCCTATGAAATCCAAGGTTTTCTGCGAGCCGGATTCAATCCCAAAGTAAACGGTGTGGCAACCGCCGTATTTCAAAGCGTCTGCAACCTCGTTTGTGAATATGTCCACACGGGAAGAGGCAGTCCATGATATATCCAATCCTTCTTCCCTTATTCTCTTCGCAATCCTTATGGCCCTCGGTCTGTTCAGAGTGAACGTGTCATCCAAGAACTCAATTTCCTTACGGCCGTATTCCTCGCGGAGTATTTTCAGTTCTTCAATCACGCGGGAATCGCTGTGTCCCCTCCATCTCTTTCCGAATTGAAGAGAGGAGGAGCAGAACGCACACTGGAACGGGCAGCCGCGTGAGGTCATTATCGTTCCAAATTTAATTCCATCAGCCTGATATTTATCCATGGGCAGCAAATCGTAGGAGGGCATAGGTATCGTGTCCACATCCTTAATCAAAGGCCTCGCAAGGTTATTCTTAACCTTATCACCCATATTCACGCTTAGCCCGAGAATATCCTTCGTCTCTTCATTTTTTGCAATTGCATCCACTAACTCTTTGAATGTTAGCTCTCCTTCCCCGCGAACCACGTAATCCACACAGGGACATTCTTTTATCGTTTTCTCCGGAGTGAAGGTCACATGCGGGCCGCCCATCACAATTTTAACATTCTCGTTGTGCCTCTTTGCCATCTTTGCAACGATGTATGCATCTGGAATCATGGATGTGGTGGCTGTGATGCCAACAATGTCCGGATCGTAGCTTTTTATTATTCTTTTCACATCGTTATAATTCAAATCTTCGGCTATGGAATCAACTATTTTCACATCGTGCTCGTCGCGAACCATGGATGCTAAATAAGCCAATCCCAGCGGCGGGCCCGTGGTGCCCACGATGGCCTTAATAGCACTAATAGTGGGCGGAGAAATGAGGAGAATTTTCATAAGGCATCACTTGCTCAGCACAAATTCTACATTGTTTTTACCTGCTTCCAGATGCCCGTTGTTCTCGTTCGAATCGCTATGTGCATGCATCTTCAATTTTTCCCACTCGTCTTTCATCAAGATGCATCCCGGGTCCGGCGCTTTTATATCTCCATAGTACGCGTAGGCCCTGGCTCTACAGCCACCACACACGTATTTGAACGGGCATGATGAGCATGCGTAATCCTTCGCATCTCTATCGCGCAGGTCATTGAACACAGGGCTGTTTTTCCACACGTTCACGAATCCATCTTTGAGAACGTTTCCAACTTTTATTGGGAGAAACACGCATGGCTGTATATCGCCGTTGTGCTCTATGGAGCAGTAAATGCGCCCTGCGCCGCATCCGCCGATGAACTCAGTTAGGGCTTTGGCGGCTCCGCCAAATTCCGCAGGTAGTTCCATCTCCGCAAAGTGAGTGGGCGAGACTTTATCTCCACTCCCTTCATACATTGCGGTTAGCGATATCCTCGAATAAGCGGGACATGTGGAGAATATCTGCATGTCTCCCTTCTGCCACTCTTTGTACAGGTATTTCATTAATTCTTCTCTCTCTTCGGGGGTGAGATCTTCGTTGATTATGTCCTTGCCTCTGCCAGTGGGTATGAAGTTGAACACGATCATGCGGTCTGCCTTCAACTCTCTCGCGAGTTTTACAATTTCGGGTATTGAGTCTAAGTTTTCATGGGTTGCCGTGGTGGCTATACCCACCTCCAATCCGGCAGCTTTTGCATTCTTAATACCTCTTATGGCAGCGTCAAATGCTCCCTTTACCCCGCGGAACTCATCGTGTATCTCCGCGTTTGGGCCATCTAAACTTATTTCCACGTACCTAATACCCACCTCTTTGAGTTTCTGAGCAACCTTCTCAGATATAAGAGTTCCATTTGTTGCAACGGTCAAGTAGAAGCCTTTAGAGTTGGCATACCTAGCCACCTTCAGAAAATCTTTATTTGTAAGAGGCTCTCCGCCTGAGAAGGATATAGCTGCAACACCCGCCTCATCAAGCTGATCCACCACCTGATACTTCTGCTCCAAAGTGAGCTCATCTGGCGCAGGATACGGAGTGGCATTTGCGTAGCAGTGCTTGCATTTCAAATTGCA
>JALWEL010000135.1 GCA_027014065.1 DHVE2 group archaeon | reverse complement strand
GTTTTATATATCTTCCTTTCTTTTATTTTGTGATGGTGGGCGAAAGAGTATGTGGGGTGTGTGTATTTTCCCCTGCTGATAGGTGGTATTCTGGGAATGATCGCAGAGATAACGGTAATTCTTGCAGATGCATTGTGGCAGAGAGTGGCATGATCATTTTTGCAGTAGGTTAAATGCCCTGTGAATGGATGTTTGAGCTCGGGACGGTTTGTTGGATAATCTACGTGATATGGTTCATAATATGGGGAGTGTTGATGATTCTATCTGCCCAGTGGGTGAAAACCGGGGATCCGGAGAAGGTACACAAGGGTGCGGTTCTCGGGCTCATTGCTTCTATACTAGGCGGGTTGAATGTAATTTCTCTTATCGGTGCGATTCTCGCTTTTACATGGAAACCTCCAGCACCTATAACCCAACCGCCGCCCCCACCACCCATCTAATTCTTATTTTTGTTTTAAATTTTTATTGTGATGTATGCGGGGCTGGAATAAAACGAACAAAAGATTTTTATATTTTGATGATATATGTTCCATGGGTGAACAAAAATGGCCGATGACTACCCAATGGGGGCTTTTGTGCTCCTGCTGATAGGCGGCATACTGCAACTAGCGTACGTTGCTCTGCCGGGAATGTTTGCAGGGATGTTTGGTTTGTCAGGGATGTTTAGTGGCACTTTGATTTTCGGTGTTTGTGCAGGCTGGTTCCTCTTATGGGCCATCCTCACAATTCTTGCAGCGATATGGGCAAAGACCGGTGATCCAGCAAAGGTGCACAAGGCGGGGATAGTTGGAATACTGGCGTTTATACTGGGCGGATTCAACATCCTGACCTTGATAGGTGCAATTCTTGCCTTAGTGTGGAAGAAGAAGGCACCGGTAGCTGCACCCCCGCCACCACCGCCGCCAGCGTAAAGGTGATTAAATGGTATCACCTGAGGAGCTGGAAAGCAGGATCGCAAGGCTTGAGGAAAAAGTGAACAGGATGGAACTGGACATTCGAATGCTGGAGAAGAGCTTAGATGGCTTGAAGAGCTATGTGCAGCAGCTTTACAACTATATGCAGATGATTGCAAACCGCTAAATTTTTATTCTTTTTTTCTTTGATGGTGGTATGAGATTAATAAGAAGAGGGAAAGTTAAAGAGGTTTATGACATTGGAGAGAATCTACTTTTCAGGTTCACAGACAACATATCTGTGTTCGATAAGATCATTCCATCGAAAATACCTGGTAAGGGGGAGATTCTCTGTAGAACCTCTGCCTTCTGGTTCGAAAAGATAGGGGAGGAAGGGATAAAAAATCACTATATCAAGTGTGATGGTCGCGAGATGATAGTTAGAAAATTCAAAATTGTAAATAGGGGAAACGAAAATGATAGGAATTACCTTATTCCTCTGGAGTTCATCACCCGCTACTACTTAGCTGGCTCTCTGTATGATCGATTGAAAAAGGGGAAAATAGGCTACAGGGATTTGGGATTCAGCTCAATGCCGGAATACGGCTCGCGGCTTCCTGAACCATTGTTCGAAATAACCACGAAATTCGAAGAATACGATAGAAAGGTAGATATGAAAGAAGCCATGGAAATAGGCGGGTTGCGAAGGGATGAGATAGAGGAAATCCGCGAGATGATATTGAAAATCGACGAAATCATTGAGAGAGAAGTAGGAAAAAGAGGCTTAATCCATGTGGACGGGAAGAAGGAGCTGGCCATGGATGAAGAGAGAGAAATAGTTGTGGTCGATACCTTCGGCACCATGGATGAGGATCGCTGGTGGGACAAAAAAGAATATGAAAACGGGAAAATCGTGCAGTTGAGCAAGGAATTTGTCAGGCAGTATTACAGGGAGAGCGGATATTATTCCTCGCTCATGAATGCTAGAGAGCGCGGGGAGAAAGAGCCAGATATACCCCCATTGCCGGAGGAGATGATAAAAAAAGTTCAAGAGCTCTACGAGGATATGTATCAGAGAATCACAGGAAAAAATTTCAGAAGTTAGCCCGAAGCACCGACATTCCGCTCTCATCGATAGATAGGGGATGCATGGACAGGCTGTGGTTCGTCCCCCTCATTTTTATCACGCGTATGTATCTTCTTATAACTTCACCTTCGCTCTGCATTATCATTTCTAATATCCCATCGGCCATGTACATTTCCTCATCGTAACTTTTCTCCTTCTTTTCAGCGGTCATGATGACGGTGGAATCCCATTTTTTAAGCAGATCAACGAGGTCAAACAGGAATTCACGGTATGATGGTATATACTCTCGTATTGGATTGATGGGGTCGATCACAATTCTCTTTGGCATGCTCATTGCGATTTCTTCCTTTATCTTCGATATAATCGTTGAATCTTCATCCCTTAGATCCTCGCCTATGTCCACGTACCCGATGCTACCATTTTCGAAGAACTCCCTGTTGAAAAACTCGAATCTGGACATGAATCGAATCATCCAGTTGAATTTCTCGCTTAGGGTGGTTATATACAAACCTTTTTCACCGTTGGCTGCGCCCTCCATTAAGAATTGGAGTGAGAATATGCTCTTTCCAGCGCCGGGAGGTCCGTATACCAAGATTATAGAAGGATCAGGGAATCCTCCCTCAATAAGCTCGTCCAATCCTCTAATTCCGCTTTTTATTCTCATGTGCTCACCTCATCTATGTCTATTTTCTCGTCGCACATCTCCAAGGCGAGTTTCCCGGAATGGTTTTCAGTGGAGCGTACGGGGATTATTACAGAAGTTCCGTATTTATTTGCATCCACAACTAAACTCATTAGAAATTCCTTTATACTCTCGTCGGTCCAAATGTGCTGCAGATGCTCTATGTTGTCCACGAGCACATAGTCGTAGTCTTTAAGCACGATGATTTCCCTGCGCAAGAATCCACCAATGTGCAAATTCTTCATGTTGTTGAGGGTGATTGGGAATTTAATTTTTGAATTCTCTATATCTAAATAAGTGATATTTCTCTGAGGGACACCATGCATTCCTAAAATGTAGGTCATGTACTGATGTGGCTTTTCGATGGATATGAACAGGATTTTAGCTTTTCTCTCGGTAACCAAGTATTTTAAAATTTGATAGTTCAACTCTGGAATGGGTGTTTTTTTTGATACCACCAAATTCGCTTTTCCCGGTGTTATTTTTTTCAGGTTTTCCGGGTTCATTCTCCATACCCCTTTCCGACAATTTTGCCGCTGTATTTCTTCACATTGCCATCCTTATCAAACAACTCTATGTAGATGTGGTTGTTCTCTATGTGAATGCTCACCTTTTTTATGTTTGAGTTGTAATACTTTATCTTCTTTCCCTTGTAATTTGTTTTCACAGAAACGGATATGAGGTTCATGCTCTGCAAAGAATGGAGTCTTCTGTAACAGGCGGCTATGGGCACGTTCAGCTCCTGGCTCAATTGTATGGCGCTCTTCTCCTCGTGGTAGCTGGCGGCCAGAATTTTGATGGCGTAAGAGTCTGTGAGAATCTTCATCAGCTTCTCGAGATTTTCGTTCATAGTATAAACCATCGCGAGATATTTTAAATATTTTACAGCGTGATTATCGCAAATGAAAATTATTAGAGATAATATCACGGGAGATATTCATAAAACAATGTTTTTAAATTCTCCTTCGATGGAACATTATGATGCCTTGGGAAGTGCTTGGCGGGTTGGATGCGATACTCCATGTGATTTTCGCGTTCATAGCCATGATTATAATCTATCCCTCTTGGAAGGAAAAAATACCGCATCTTTTGGCATTCGCGATAATCATGGAATTTGTAATCGATGGCGCACATCTTGTGAATAAGAGCATAACTCACAACATATTTTTCTTTGTCGAAGTTCCGGTGTTCATGCTATTTGCGGGGTATCTGTTTAGGGACAGACGGATAGGTACTTTCTCGCTACTTCTCCTTGCCAACAATCTCACTCACATGTTCATGGATCTGTTTTACGAAGGCGATTCAATACAAATATACTATCCGTTTTGGAATACCTGGTATTCCGTCCCTCCACAGTACCTCGGCGCTGAGTGGGGAACCGCCATGTTGCTAATCTTTATAATTCCCATGGCCATATTTACTCGGGAAATGTGGAAAAAACCTACTCCACCTCCAACTCTTCCTCCTTACCCCACCTGAACGTGATTTTTATTATGATCTTCCCTTCCTCCATTTTTACCTCCGCGTTTTTTATGTTCGCTTTATACAAATTTATCCATTTCCCCTTGCTCGTGAGCTTTCGTCCCTCTTTGCTTAATAACCCCAATTTTTCTAATTCTCTAATTCTTCGGTAACAAACGGCAATTGGAATACCTAATTGATTGCTGAGGGTAATGGCATCTAACGGCCTGTGCAACGTTGCTCTCAATATGCGTATGGAATATTGATCCGATATATGCTGTAGCACCTCCCACGCTCGTTGTTTATCTATGATAATCACCTCTTTTTAAACCAGTGGAATCAAAGATATTTTTCCATTATCAGTTTTAATTCCATATGCCATATCGGATATTACAACGGGCAAGTCCTCAATTACCGCCAGTTTTATTTCGTAATCCACACCCCCCCCGATTCTGTATCCCTCTGGGGTCAGGAGAACCACGTTGCCCAATTCTTTCAAATCTTTTATGAGCGATGGCAAATCTTTCAAATCCCCGTATATGTGTGCGATGGAATCCACGGATATTATTATCGATCCTCCTTCCCCGCCATAGTACTTCACCATGTCCGGGGAGAATTCTACGAGCATGTCGCTTCCCTCAAGGTACATTTCCCTCCTGTCATTGCCGAACCCTATTATTTTTATGTCTCCCCCGTACTCCTTGGCGTGTTTCTCCAGCATGCTGCCCGGATAAAACATCGGGGGAACAATTAGAGCTGTTTTGGAAATGTTTGAGAGCGACAGGATGAATGATTCTACCAACTCTCTAGGGAAATCATCAGAGATGGAGAAATTCAGGCATCTGTGCGATGAGTAATCCTTCAGGAAATTAATTAATGAGGTCATGTCCATCTTCTTGGAATCCAGGGAGAAAGGCGAATAATTTATTACCTGAAATCTTCCGTTGTCCAATGTGTAGAGATACCTCGGCTTTTTTATCTTTGCACCTCTCAATTTTTTAATCACAGCCACCCTCTTCCAGAATTTGTTATGGGGCTCGTGCTGGAGAATAATTATCCCATCACCTAAATAATCTATGTCCTTGGTGCTTGTTTCTTCCATCACGAACACGATATTGCCCAACCCCGACTCCACGATGTCCTTTTGAATTGCGAATAGAATGCGTTCTGGAGGGATGCCATACTTTTCACTCAATCCATCTATCGAATCCACGCAAACCAGCGCTTTTTTATCGGTTTCGCTTTCGACGAAATCGTAAATCTTTTCCATCTCTGGCAGTATTTCTCCAACTTCCAATATGGCTTCATCTTCTGTGAATGTCACGTTCTCTTTCACAAACCCCTCTTCAATTAGACCTTCGAGCTTGTTTAGATTTTCCCTGTTTATTTTTTTTCCGTTCTTTTTTATCTTGACCACCTCTTTCACCCACGGAAACTGCCGTGCGATCACTTCATCGGCGACTCGTGTGGATAGGTACATAACCCTCATATCGTTCCGGTAATGATTCAAAATCTCCAGAGCTAAGGTGGTTTTCCCGCTTCCCGGTTCTCCTTTGATTATGAGCGAGTGCCCTCCTTCCTTTCCAAAGAATTCTTCTAATTCATTCGGTATCATGTTTAATCACTCTCCTTTCCAGAGTATAGAGTATCTCTTTAATAAAGAATACTCTTTAGTTGTGTAAGCATTATTATCAATAATGAGAATCACAAGGGAATCGTACTCCATCGCGTAGCTGTTTATGAGCTCCACATTCCTAACGACGTTCACAAAATCGTTGTAGAGCAGCAGATATTCAAGGCAATCTATGACAACGATTCTTTTCTTCTCCCCCTCGATGAACTTTATTATGTTGTCCGTGAGAATAGTCAAATTGTGGGGTTTAATCCTGTTTTTTCCCATTATGTCAGTAATCCACACAACCTTCAGATTCTCATTCTCTTCTAATATTCTTGGAGACTCGCGCATTGCCACGAAAACCTTAATCCCGCGTGAAAAATTAGGAATAAGGGAATAAATGGAGTCGCGATTTTCCATGGTTACTATGTACGTATGGCCCCATGAGAACCCGAATCCGTAGATTATGTTCTTAAATACACGCGGCTCGCTTAAAAATTCTCCGATTTTATCCTCGTTTTTTATTAGGACTTTCATCAAATTCTCTTTAAAACCGCTTATTGAATCCGAGGAAATGTAATCGATGTTCATGGATTCAAGATTCAACGCTATATCTCTATCTATGGATTTTACTAAGGGAATGGTAAATGCAATCTCGCTCAGGGATTTGTACTCCCCGATGTTTTCTTTGTTGAACTCGACTAGTAGCACGTGGGGTTTATTCTCCCTTGATTTTTTCTCTATTTCTTCTGGAGATAAAAGAGGATGACATTCAAACTCAAAATCCATTTCATTTAGCGCATCATTTATTGAATTTCTTACCCTCTCGTTGGAGTGGAAACACATTAAATCCATATCTGCCAATTATTTTAGTCCTATTTAACTTTTATTGGGTAATAATCAATCTGAATTTTCTTCTCACATCTCTTCTCATGCGATACTTTTATATAGAAGAACTAACTTACACCTGTCGAGGTGATTAAAAATGATGGGAGGTCAAGTACCGATTCTGGTTCTCAAAGAGGGAACTGAGAGAGAGACAGGAAGAAGCGCACAGAAAAAGAATATAGAGGTTGCAAAGGCCATAGCGGATGCAGTCCGCACAACCCTCGGTCCAAAGGGTATGGATAAGATGTTAGTTGATTCCCTTGGGGATATTGTTATAACAAATGACGGTGCAACGATTCTCAAGGAGATCGATGTAGCTCACCCAGCGGGCAAGATGATGGTTGAGGTGGCCAAGAGCCAGGACACCGAGGTGGGCGATGGAACCACCAGTGCCGTGGTGCTCTCTGGAGAATTGCTCAGCATGGCCGAGACGCTTTTGGAGCAGAACGTTCATCCAACCGTGATAACCAACGGATACAGATTAGCTGCCGAGAAAGCGCTGGAGATTCTTCCCGAGTTAGGAGTCAAGGTGGATAATGAAGAAATATTGAAGGAAATAGCAATGACCGCCATGACCGGAAAGAACGTTGGTGATTCCAAAGAGTATCTGGCGGATATAGTTGTTAAGGCTGTAAATTCAATAGTGGAAGAGGTGAACGGTAAGAAGGTTGTTGATGTGGATAACATAAAGGTTGAGAAGAAGCAGGGCGGCGGAATAAGGGACACAGAACTGATAGATGGAATTATTTTAGATAAAGAGAAGGTGCATCCGCGCATGCCCAAGCGCGTGGAGGACGCGAAGATTGCCCTGATCAACACCGGCTTCGAAGTGAAGAAGACAGAGATAAGCGCAAAGATTCAGATTAACGATCCTAGTCAGATTCAGGCATTTCTGGACGAAGAATCGAGGGAGATTCAGAAGATGGTAGAGAAAGTAAAGGAAGTTGGCGCGAACGTTGTGTTTTGCCAGAAGGCAATAGATGATCTGGCGCAGCATTACATGGCAAAATACGGAATATACGCGGTTCGCCGTGTAAAGAAGAGCGATATGGAGAAACTCGCCAAGGCCACCGGCGCCAAGATTGTGACCAACTTAGAAGATTTGAGCAAAGAGGATTTAGGATATGCGAAGCTTGTTGAAGAGAGGAAGATTGGCGATGACAACATGACCTTCGTAACCGGCTGCAAGAATCCCAAAGCGGTAAGCATTCTCATAAGAGGAGGAACTGAGCACGTGGTTGACGAAGTGGAACGCGCTCTTCATGATGCTCTTAAAGTGGTTGCAGTGGCTCTCGAAGACGGTGTGGCCGTGCCCGGCGGTGGTGCCACAGAAGTGGAACTTGCCATGAAGCTTAGAGAGTATGCGCCCAGTGTTGGGGGCAGAGAGCAACTCGCAATTGAGAAATTTGCAGATGCCTTAGAAATCATTCCGCGCACCCTTGCAGAGAACGCGGGTCTCGATGCCATAGACATAATGATGAAACTCAAAGCTGAGCACCAGAAGGGCAACAAGCACGCTGGTGTTGATGTCCTCGAAGGAACAATATCCGATATGCTTGAGAAGAAGGTCATCGAACCTCTCCGCGTGAAGAAGCAGGCCATAGAGAGCGCAACGGAAGTTGCCACAATGATTCTCCGCATCGATGATGTCATTGCGGCTAAAGGCTCTGACAAGGGTAAAGCCCCTGCACCGCCCGCCGGCGGAGAGATGGGCGGAATGGGAGGCATGGGCGGCGGCATGCCTGGAATGATGTAACCCCCTTTTCCCTTTTTTATGGTGTTGAGCCATGGGCGCTGTACTGTGGCTCCGCACAATAGCGCTTTTATCTTTTCTCGCAGCGTTGCTCATTGGCATAGGATACCTTATTGGGGGAATAGCTGTTGCAACTTTCATGCTAATTTTGTCTCTGATATTCAACCTTATCGCATTTCTGTTTTCAGATAAAATCGTTCTCAGGAGTTACGGGGCGAGGATAATCCCCGAGTATGAGATGCCATGGCTCCATGAAATGGTTACTTCTCTCGCTGAAAGAGCTGGAATTCCTAAGCCCCAGATTGCAATTGTGTCCACTTCTGTTCCCAACGCATTTGCCACAGGTAGAAGCCCGAGGCATGCAGTAGTGGCCGTGACCGAGGGGATTTTGAACGTGCTCAATAGGGAAGAATTAGAGGCGGTTTTGGGACATGAAATTACGCACATTAAAAATCGGGACCTGCTCATAGGCACTGTTGCAGCTATGATAGCAAGTGCAATCGTGTATCTGGCCTACATCGCTCGATGGTTCGCTTTTTTATTTTCTGATGACGATGACTCTCTAATAGCGCTTATAGCCCTGGCAATTTTCGCACCCATAGCCGCGCTTCTAATTCGTATGGCAATAAGCAGAACTCGGGAATATTTAGCGGATGAGGGAAGTGCAAAGCTCACGCGCAATCCCGGTGCGCTTGCAAGAGCGCTCATGAAAATAGAGCATAGCGTGGAACGGAGACCAATGAAGGGTAATCCAAGCACATCGCATCTGTTCATTGTGAATCCTTTCCGAGGATCCACCCTGTTGAAGCTTTTCTCCACTCACCCGCCCACTGAAGAGAGAATTGAAGCCCTTCGTAAACTCGCGGTGGAGATGGGCGTTCCGTTTTATTATTGAATAACTAAGTCTTTTGCGAAGGTGTATGCGTTGCTCATCTCAGGGTGCTCTTTCAGGAATCTCAGTATGAACATGCCGCAATTAGAGCCAATCAAGTTTTCTCTCGTATCGCCTATGGAAATGATTACGTCGTAGCCCATTTTTCTCAGTTCCTCAATGAAATCCCTGTGCCTTCTCGCCATGCCCGTTCTCTCGTCAACATCGTTGTTCAGTCCATTTCTCACCGAACTCACCGTTGGATTTATTGGAGTGATTTTTATGAGGAAATACTCCTTCGGGAAAAATTCTCTAACCACGTCTGCATCTGCCTCATTTTCCTGTGCAAGAGCGAAATTCAAAGTGATTTTTAGTCCGCCTTCATCGTAGAATTTCATTCCGTAATCTGCAATCTTCTTAAAATCCCACTTTTTAACGGGGATTATCTCATCCCTCTGCCTTTGATTCGTTGTGTGAATCGAAAACTGGAGCTGGAATCTCTTTGCGTATTTCTCCTTTTTTATCTCCATCAATTTTGAGAAAAAGGAATCCACGCCTATCGGTGCGACGGTGGACAAGGAGGGAAAGAAATTCTCGTACTTGTCTCCCAAATCATTGATAACATCTAACACGTTGGGATTGAA
>JALWEL010000134.1 GCA_027014065.1 DHVE2 group archaeon | reverse complement strand
GATACCATCTTCCATCGTTTCCCAAAATCTCAACAGTAGCTACTGGCCGGTACATTGTCTCTCTTATTTTTCCATATTCTTTGCGGTATTTGAACACAGGCATGTTCAAACCCCCAAAATTAACATCCCCGGTTCTGGAACCTTCGAAATCAGGAATTTTTTGTCAGGATATTCTTTCCTCACCTTATCAATGACCTCATCCGCCCTGTCTCCGCTTGCCACCACTTTACCGTCCACGATCGCAATCCACTTGCCCGCGTATTCGCTCAGGTCTGTGTTGATGTAAAATTCGTAATTCTTATCCTTTATCTCCTCTACTTCTCCCATATTTTATACATCGCCTCCTTCTATTTTAACCTTTTCGCCCAGCATTTGCAGGAAGAGGAAAGAATTAATACCAGTTCGTATAATTCATGGGCAATGCGAAAAATCATGAAGATTTCAGCCCTCGCGCTCATCGCGTTCCTTCTGATAGGATATCTCCCTGCTCTCAAAAATGCCACAGATGCGGGCGTGGAGCCCCCGTGGTTAAAGGGTATGACTGTGGAAGAGCAGCGGATATTCTTTGGCGGAAAACTGCATATGATTTATACTCTTTTCTCGAAAAATCCGGAGACTTATTACACGGAAAAGGGCGAAAAAGGGTGGAGCAAGCCCGTGTTCGTGGGCGGGGAGTACGCGAGAATGGGCGTCTGCGCGAAGGGAGTTTTTATCGTCTCTTCACTGGAGCATCGGCCCACTATTTATTACAAAACAACTGGACAGTGGAAGAAGGTGGTTTTCAATCAAACATGGTCAACGGTTACAAACATATCCACCGAGCACGGAGTAATCGCCGCATGGCGCGGGGACCACAAAGTGTTCATGACGCGTTTCAACGGAAAAAATTTCACAGAGCCGGAAGAAGTTGCCGAGGAAATTTACCCCGTGAGAGAGATAAAAATAATTGGCGGAAATGAAATAAAGCTAAATGAAGAAGGTCTGCGCGAATGGGTAAATGTGACTTACGTGAAAAAATACCGCTGGGTAGAGATAAGTGAAGAAAGGGAGGAGAAAAAAATAGAGCGTTTTGGGAATTATCCCACAAAGACAAGGGGTGCGCTTCCTGATTGGACATACTTAGTTTACATGGATGAGGACAACTCGCTAAACGGTTACGGCTACAATGGAGATATGAAGGAGATGATTTCTGGGTACAATTTTTCATCCCGAGGGAGGGTGAACGTGCTCGTTTACGACGACCGCAAAGGCAATGGGGACACACGGATTTACTATGTGGACAACTTCGGCGCCCATGACATATCGGAGCAAGCAGCTTCATGGCTCAAAAGTGAAATGAATTCGGGAGATTATCACACTTTGGTGGATTTCGTTGAGTGGGCGGTGAAGAATTATCCAGCCAAGCACTATTTCCTTGATCTCTGGGACCACGGGCTTTACTATTACGGGGCCATGTGGGATGAAACATCCGGTACGCACATGAGCGTGTTAGATTTGGGAAAAGCGGCGAGCCGGATTCACGAGGATCTGGGCATTAAAATCGACATCTGGGGCTACGATGCGTGCCTGATGGATGCGGGTGCGGACATATATCAGATAAAAGATGGAGCTAAGATATTCGTCGGCTCCGAGCACACGGAGGGCGGCGATGGGTGGGATTACAAAGCGCTGATTGGCAATTTAACATCTAATCCGGAGCAGAGCCCAGAAGAGTATGCGTACAGCCATGTGGTGCACGTGGACGATGAATACAACAGGCAGGATATAACCACCATGGTTGCAATAAATTTAACTCGATGGTCTGAAGGATTCATGGTTGCGTACAATCAATTTGCACAGGCTTTGAGAGCGCGCGCAAGAACTAATGGAAGCGAGATAAGAGAAGCATTCAACACGACGGCAATTTCCGACAGAGGTTACTGGTCCTCCGGTAGAGATGTGGGTGACTTCGCGAAGAAGGTAGTGGAATATGTGAAGGATGAAAAAATAGATTACTGGGCCCAGAGATTGCTTGAAAACATCAGTTATTCCGTAATAAATTATTTCGACACAAATTCAGGGGGAAGAAAAATCATAATGGGGGAGACGAGTTCAACGAGCGAAATAAATTCCAATTTCCAGATTTTCAAAGACACAGAATGGGATGAGATGCTGAGGCAGGTTTACATAGTGAAAGAGGATGATACTTTGCCGCCGCCTACTTGTTCAATCGAAAATCCCGGTGGGGGCCAGTTCTACACCAATCAGACCATAGAGGTGAATGGAACGGCCGGCGATTTGGATGGAAATATTTCCTATGTGCAGGTGCGCGTGGACGGCGGGGATTGGCACCTCGCCCATGGGAACGCAACTTGGAACTATTCTCTTTCTCTAAGTTCTCTCGCACCGGGAGTGCACAGGATATACGCCAGATCCTACAACGGAGACATGTTCTCCCTGCCCAGCGTTGTTCAAATAAATGTGATTTCGACGAAGCCAGATCTAAAAGTGGATAATATCTCTTTCAACAACACTTCGCCGAGTGCAGGAGAAGAGGTTAGCGTGAATGTGGAAATTGAGAATATGGGAGGAACGAAAGCGGAGAATTTTTCCTTATCTCTCTATTATGATTCTCCCTCCCCCGAGACTCTGATTGGATCCGTGGAAAACCTCTCTCTTAACGCGGGGGAAAACGAGAATGTAGAGTTCAGGTGGAACACCACCTTGCTGGGAGGAGAGCGGAAAGTAATCGCGTTCGTTGATTCTTCTATGCGAATTAATGAGAGTAACGAAGAGAACAACGCTCTCGCCGAGTATATTTACATTAGGGGCAACGTGACTTCACCGCCTTTAAATTTAAGCGCATTCGTGGAGAGCGATTCCGTTTATTTGTCGTGGAGCCCACCTGAAAATTTAGGAGGCTCGAAAATCGAATGCTACAAAATATATCGCGGTACGGAGAGTGGCGGGGAGAAATTCTTAAAATCCGTAGACACCACTTATTATGAGGATAAAAGCGTGGTGAACGGAACTTCGTATTTTTACTATGTGACCGCAGTTAACAGAATCGGCGAATCCCCGCCCAGCAAAGAGATAAACGTCACTTTGAAGGGCATCCCAAATCCTCCGGGCAATCTTAGCGCAAAGC
>JALWEL010000133.1 GCA_027014065.1 DHVE2 group archaeon | reverse complement strand
TCCTAGTGGTGCATTCCCTATTGGGAAAATTTAGTATCAAGGATCGTATTGGGTTATGCATCCAAGGGTACAGCAGCCAGATTTGGTCTCCGGTTCGTATATCGTAAACCATGACTTGACGGAAAAATTAAATGCGTTCTTTGATAACTTTCTCAACTACCGGGTCAATTATACGATACCTTTCTTCCTCTTTACGAATCCATGACATTTTTTCCAACGTTTTTAAAAGTGCCGATAATCGAGAATTAGGAACTGCTCTATCATTATGCTCCACGAATTCCTTTATGTTTTCCCATCTGTCAAATCCCATGGCTATCGCTTTTAATATCAATGAGTATCTATTGCTCCTTTTTTGTAATTCCCGCAGCTCACCGGCTATGAACTCCTGTGCTTTCTGCATTACTTTTGATATAGTTGCTTCAAAATCTCTTGTTATTATGTAATTGTAACCAAACTCCACTAACCAACCGGGAATCCCGTCCAGATAATCCAGTGCCTTTTCCACATCTTTATCATTCACTTCTATATTTGCTTCCCTAAACCCAGCCTCTAAAAAGTTCCTCGCAACTTCTCGCTTAAATGGAGTTATAGTAACCTCTCCATAAACTCGCCCATAAAGTGGAGAGCTATAATTATCCACACCCAAAAAATCATGCAGTAAGCCAATTTCGGATCCTGCAAAGATGAAACTTATATTTTTAAGATTATCGTAGGCATAGGCAATTAACGATAAAAACTCCTTACCACCTTGCCTCCCGTATAATCTAAAATATTGCGCTTCATCTACGGCAATAACAGTATGGTCGAATTCGTTTAATGATTCAAAAACATCGCTCACTTTAACATCTTTTCTGAATTTTATATTTAGTCCAGCAAACGAGACACCTTCTACCTTCCCTAATACATCCCGTAGTGCTCTCTTTACTTTACTGTCTAACGCATTGACCTCCTTCTCTATGTTTCTCACAAAAGATTCGTATGTTATCCAGCCTCCAGATTCAAAGTGCATTCTCCTTGCATCTATGTATATAGCCGCTTGCATTTCATTCATTGCCACTTTTAGCACCGAGGATTTGCCAACTCTCCTTATGCCTAAAAGAATGGTAAAAGGATACTTTCGGCTATACTCCATAATCTTCTCTATTTCTTCGGCTCTATCGTAGAGTTCACTTCTTTTTTCTTTTGGTCTGGGATCAAAAAGCATGGTAATGCCCCCATTACTAAGTAATGGTACCATTACTTATAAGTTTTACTCATCATTTTCTCCACCTCCACCCACGTGCTGTGGAGCGTCGTTCCGCGATATTTCTCGCTCCGGGCATCGCTCACAAGGAAATTTACATTGTTTCCCACGATGGAGGGCCAGAACGCTTTGTACATCAGTGCGATTCCTTCGGGTATGTCCTCGCTTAGCTTCACCTCCACCGAGATTGACCCGAACTCGTTGTAAACCTTCACCCTATCCCCGCTTTTTATCCCTCTCTTTTCCCCATCTTTCTCGCTGATGTAAATCTTCGTGTCCTCGTACCCGTATGTGTTGTGGTACTGCGAGGAAATGGTGAAAAGGTAAGTGGCGCTTATGAGCTTCAGCCCCCGGCGCCGCGGAGGTGTGAGAGAATCAAAGACGGGGAACTCTATCTTTCCGCTGGGAGTCTTCGGATTATGTTCTTTGAGCGGTATTTTAATGACCTTCTCCCTCTTCAATTCCTCGTAGCTCACACCTATATCTTTTAGAGCTGCACGGATTATTTTTTCGTCCTCTTCGTACAACTCCTCTTTCTCTATTCCTAATTTTTTCGCCAAGAGCCTCGCAACCTCAGAATTTGATTTTCCATATTTTTCGGTGATTTTCTCGTTGAGCCCGATGTACCGATGATAATACGAGTCCGCAATGTCCTCCCTCTCGAAGAACGTGTTCGCAGGGAGAACAATATCGGAAAATAGCGCGGTGTCGGTCATAAAAATATCGTGCAGAACGATGAAAACGTCGCTGGAGAGAATCGCTTCTCTCAGCTTATTTTGATTTGGGAGCGTTGCAAGGGGGTTGGTGCCGTAGATGAAAACGAATTTTATCGTGCCATCTTCTATTTTCTCCGCCAGCTCCAGCTGCGAAATCCTGTATCCATCTTTTTTCCTCAGCCACGGAGCTCTTACATTCTCTCTTCTTAGTATTCTGTTCGAATAAATGAACCCGCGAATCTTGCCCACCATGGCGGGCAGGAGGGATATGGCTTTAACAGCGTCTCCGCCCATGACGGTTCTCTGAAATCCGTAGCCGATGTGTATCACTCCTTTCTTTTTCCCGTACTCAACGCCGATTTCTTCTATTTCCTCCTCTCTCAATCCAGTTTCCCGGGAGATGTAGCTCATCTCTAAATTTTTCAAATACTCCGCGAAATCCTCAAAACCTTTCGCATTAGAACTCACAAATTCCTCATCGTACAATTTTTTCTCCACGAGCATCTTCGCGATTCCCAGAGCTAAAAGCGCATCGCTCTCGGGCCTTATTATTATTCCCCTGTCCGCCAGCTTCACCGTTTTGCTCTTTAATATATCCACGGCCCACGTCTCCACCCCATGCTTTTTCGCGAAGTAGAAGCCGTGCATGTTGGTCCACGCGGCGTTGATGCCCCAGTAAATAACCAATTTTTCCCGATCTATATTTTCCGGGTCCATGCCCTGCGAATCCCCGTAAATTTCTCTCAGCGCTTCTTCTCCATTCCTGTCGCATATTACATCCTCGACGATGCTCGCATTCAAATAATTGAATAGCCTGTGGGGAAAATTGGCGTTCATGTAGCCCCTGTCTCCGTAGTAATAGTACAGAAGTACAGATTTCTCTCCGTATTTCTCAATCACTTTTTTTATTTTCCTCGCCACCTGCTCCAAGCTCTCGTCCCACGTGCTCTCCCTGAACCCCGAGCCGGGCTTCGGAGAGTTGCGGATAAGAGGAACCTTTAATCTCTCTTCGCTGTGGAACCATATGGGAAGAAGCGCACCCTTCGGGCACAGAAAATTTCCAGTTATCTTATTTTTCGGATTTGCCTTCACAGAGAGCTTACCGTCGATAATCTCCGAGCTCATTGCGCAGGTGTCGTAACAGTCCCTCATGCATATGCTGCTTTTCACATTC
>JALWEL010000132.1 GCA_027014065.1 DHVE2 group archaeon | reverse complement strand
GTTCTTATTGATAAGGGAGTATATGGCCGTGTACTCGATATTGTTCAACAATAGCGCACCTATCTTCACGGGCTTCCGAAAAACGCTCATGAACTCAACTGCATATCTCTCCTCCTCGCTGAGATTACCCAAAACTCCGTCAAGTATGAAGCGCCGCAACATCTTGGGATTTTGGTTTTTCGCTATAGACAGTAAAAGAGGATTCCCTCCGTATTTTTTTATTATGCTATAAGCTTCTCTCTCTCCGAAGCCCTCGTCTCTGAGCATTTCGTATGCCTCTTCCTCTTTCAGCTCGGTGAGATGTAATTCTTCGGCGTTTTTCATTATTTGCAATGGCATGAATCCTTCAGTTACCCCTGTGCCAATGAACACCAACTTGAATCCTTTGGAATAATCGAGGGATTTTAAGAGGGATTCGAAAAACCTTTTCACTTCCTTTGAAGCGCTTTCAATATTGTCGAAGACGTACAACCCTTCTCCGATACTTTCCTTCATCAAAAGATAAATTGTGCTCCAATTTATATCCTCTTCCAGAGAATTGATCCTGCCTCTCAAATACTTCTCCAGCTTGGGATATCCCACTTTGGACAGAAATTGGGCCAGCTTATGAACGATGTCCAGAGCACCGGATGATTCATCGATCTTTATGAAAAACACATCCTCTTCCTCTATGTATTCCTTCAAAAATTTGAGCATGAGCGTGGTCTTTCCAATTCCCGATAAACCTGTGATGAACATTATCCTCTTGTTGCTGCGATACCAATCCTTCAATACGTTGAGTTCTTGATTTCTCCCGTAGAATTTGGACAATACGTAATCCTCTTCTATAAAGCGTATCTTCTTTCCCTTCTTTCTTACTATGGAAATCAGATCCACTTCCATATTCTTATCTAAATTCAACGCTACGCTTATGAAATTCACTCCGTATTTCGATGGAACCTCTTTGAGCAGTAATTCTTCCTCGCCAGATGAACTTTTGACTTTAACATACAGATCTTCCATGTCCTTGCGGATCTTATGAGCCTCCATGAGCCCCTTTGAAGTTAAATTGTAAACCGTCCTCCTGTTCTTCAACCCCGCAACTCGCGCTTTTTTAGCTTCCACCAGCCCTTCACTCAGAAGGGTCTTGAGTTCTCGCGGTACATTATTTCTCCCTATACCTATGGCATTGGCTATCCCATCCTGAGTAAGGAAGAACGGGGCATTGTAATAATTCAACTCGCCTGAATACGTGGAGAGATGAAGCAGAATTCTCTCCCTGTTGGACAGGTATTTTCTTACCATGCGCATGTTAGTATTACACATGCTCATATTTAACCATTACGTACTCAAATCAATAATGATTATCTCAAAAAGATTATTAATGAGATTTCCGATTTCCCTGTATGAGCACAATAGTTGAAAAAATACTTCAAAACCACACGAAAGATAAGGTAGAAGCGGGAAACATCGTGTGGATAGACCTCGACATAATAACCGCAAGAGAGTTCGGCGGGCCAAATGTAGTTAAGAACATAATGGAGGAGTTCGGAGAGGCGCGGGTAGCGAAGAAAGACTCGACGTTCTTCACATTCGACCTCAGCGTGCCCGCAAAAACGTTGAAATACGCTCTTGCGCAGGATAAATGCAGAAAATTCGCCAAGGAAGCGGGAATAAAGGTATTCGACGTTAACGGGGGAATAGGGACCCATGTGCTTGTGGATCAGGGAATAATAAAGCCGGGAATGACCGCCGTGGGCACCGATTCCCATTACAATATATTAGGCGCCGTGGGCGCCTTCGGGCAGGGCATGGGTGATAAGGACATTGCTTTCGCATTCGTCACGGGAAAAACATGGTTCGAGGTCCCGGAAACAATGAAGGTCGTGGTTGAAGGAAAATACAATTATCCAGCAACCGCCAGAGATGTTACATTCGCGGTCATGCGCGAGCTCGGTCCAGCAGGTGCGCTGGGAAAGGCCATAGAGTACGAGGGAGATGCAATACGGGGTCTGAGCATCGATGGAAGAATAACTTTGGCTTCGCAGACAACCGAGATGGGAGGAATCGTGGGATTCCCACCCATGGATTCCGTTTTAGAGAATTTCTACAGGGAGCACGGTGTGAGCTTCAAGCCCATAGAAGCGGATAAAGATGCAAATTACGTGGAAGAAATAAACATCGATGTGAACAACCTCGAGCCACTAATAGCGGCTCCTCCAAACCCTTGCAACGTCAAGCCCGTGAGCGAACTTGAAGGTATGGAAATCGACGGCGCTTTCATTGGCTCATGCACCAACGGGAGATACGAAGATATGCTTGCAGCTGCAAAAGTTTTGAAGGGAAAGAAAGTTAAGGTTCCACTAACCATAACTCCGACTACGAGGGAAGTTTGGAAAAGGGTGATAAAAGAAGGACTTTGGGAAATTTTTGCAGAAGCTGGAGCGGTTCTCACGAATCCCGGATGCGGCGGCTGCGCCGAGGGCATGCCCGGGCTGATAGGAGAGGAAACTTATCTCAGCACCACCAACAGAAATTATCCGGGCAAGCAGGGCCCCGGAAAACTTTATCTCGTGTCGCCCGTTATCGCGGCGGCCAGCGCCGTGGAGGGAAAACTCACCATCCCCCACTGATTTTTTCTTTTTCAGAAATCTTTATAATCTTTAAAGTTTTCTTGTAAAAAGTAAAGTAAATTTGAAGGTGATAAAATGATGAAAAAAGTAGGAATTTATGGGATTGTTGGAGCGATGGTCATAGTGATTCTCCTTGGGGCTGTGTCGCATGGAATGCTCTCTACCAGAGGGAATGTGAGGGCAACCGTTGTTATACAATTCGGAAACGGAGACGTGATGAGCGCAATCGTAGAATTACCACAGACCAACAGAACTGCTTTGAAAGCTACCGAGCTGGCGTGCCAGAACCTATCCATAGGATTTCATTACACATGGTACTCGAGCATGGGCGGTCTCGTGGACAGAATAGGTTGGGAGCAGAATCAGTGGCCTGGAGCGTACTGGCATTTCATGGTATGGGAAAACAACAGCGATGATTGGAAAATGAGTGATAAAGGAGCATCTTCAGTTACTCTCAACGATGGGGACATCATAGCATGGATATACACCATCGACAATTCTACCTATGCGCCTTTGAATTATCTATCGAGTGTTCCGGGGCATTACACCGCCTGGAGTTCTTACCGGGGGGATTTGAATAACACTGCTTACGTGAAATACAACGTTTCCGGAACCGACATGATATGGAAGTTCAAAGGTATTTCTCAATGGGGCTTCTCATCCACGCCCGCCGTGTACAGAGGTATGATATTCATCGCAGATGACAAAGCCCTTTACGCCCTGAGTTCTTCAGGAGAAGAGAGGTGGAACAATTCGATGGGTCAAACTTATGTTTCTTCTCCAACCGTTTACAAAGATATGGTGTACATAGGAAACAAAACAGGATACCTGAACGCATTCTACATAAATAACGGCACGTTGGCATGGAGTCATAAAGTAAGCAACTCAGCGATATCTTCATCGCCGAAGGTGGACATAGTGAATGGAACTCCCGCGGTGATCATTGGCACGGAAGAGTACGGGGCTCCGTGGGGAAAATTGTTCTTAATTAACGCCCTCAACGGGGAGGAAATTTGGAATATCACCCTAAACTCATCGGTGCATTTCTCAGTTCCAGCGATTTCTGAGGGAAAAATAATAGTGCCTCTCGCTGGAAGATACAACTCATCATCGTGGAGCTACGACTCGCCTCATGAAATGGTATGTGTGAACGAGACCGATGGAAAATTGCTTTGGAATGTCACCCTGAGTGCAACACCCAAATACTCTCCCAGCATATACGAAGGCGAGGTTTACATGCCCTACGGAAATTACATCAGCGCCGTGGATTTGAATACCGGCCAATTTTTGTGGAATCTGACGCTCAATGGCACGGTCACCTCTCCGGCGGTGGTGAATGGAAAAATATATGTGGGCACCGGAATCGATGGAAATCACGGGGAAATATACGAAATAGAAAATGGAAGCATCGCATGGAACACCACGCTGAACGGAGCGGTGAACGGTGTGGTTGCCACCGACAGCGGTTTGATTCTCACGACGAATTCCCCCAACGGCACGTTTTATCGGATAAATTATGGAGGTGAAATCATGGAAAATTTCACACCCGCCCCATCGAACTACATGCTCTCCCTGCCGGTGATTTCCGATTCAACAATTCTTGTGGCGTCCAACGACGGCTATATCTTCGCCATCGGAAACAGGAGCTCAATTCCCGAGATACCCCCGCAAAACGTTACTAATCCATACGTGGGAAAGATCATAAAAATAGAATTTCAGTCGCAGGAGGAATATCAGGCGATTCTCTACTACAAGAACTCATCCATGTCCGAATTCCGCGGGATAAAGATGAATTACGAATCCGGGGAATACATAGGGTACATACCGCCCCAAAATGAGTCTACGACGATTCAATACTACATAACCGTCGTCTCGCCAAGCGGAGATTCAAATAGCACTCCCGTGCAGGAAGTCAAAGTGAATCAGGAAGTTCCAGAGTTCCCGAGCATGATTGCACCGCTAATCATTGTGGGAATAGCGTTGCTGATGAGAAGAAAATTATAAATTCCTCCCTTCTTTTTTGGTACCATGAAATTATTGCCCTTACTGCTGGGTGCGCTGCTATTAATTTCGCCCGTAACGGCTCAAAATTCAGATTCAAAAATATCTCTCGTAATAGAATTTCCAGACGGCAGGGTGATCTGGTCCTCGGGCATTGGGGATTACGAAAATCTCACCAAGGAAATGTGCGAGGAAAATGATTTATCCGTGATAATAAATGGAACAATGGCGGAAATAGATGGTTACACTATGCATCTTTATTACTGGAACAACGGCTGGTACCGGGGAAACGCTGGGAATATTTTAGCATGGGCCGACGGCACGCCGAAGGCCACCCCGGAGAATCCATATCCTCGATTCTCTCCATCCTCAGAAACAACATATTATTCAGGAGGAAATGAAGAAGTGTGGAACTACTCGGTGGGAAGTGGGCCCTTCGGAGCCATAGACTCCACCGTGGTTGGATTTCATCACATGCTATTTTTCGAATCGTGGAACGGATTTTACGCAATGAGCGCAAACGGCACGCTGCTCTGGAAAAACGAGAGCATAAAGGGCTTATCCTCCCCCCTCATTTACAACGGCACAATATACGTTGGCTCCTCAGACGGTTATCTCTACGCTTTAACTCCTCAAGGAGATGTGATTTTCAAAAAGAAACTTTCAAAGGAGCCGGGGTACACGGGGATATCTTCATCGCCCATGGCGGTGAACGGGACAATATACATCGGAACCTTCGAGAGCGATAATCAAAGTGGAAAATTGCTCGCTCTAAGCGCGGATGGAGAAGAAAAATGGAACGTGAGTTTGAATTCCACGGAATACTATTCCTCCTCCGTTTATTACCAAGGGGTGATTTACGTTCCTCTCGCGGGCAAGTTCAATTCATCCTCTGGCTCATGGTACCCCGATTTCGGCATAATGGCCGTAAAAGATGGAAAAATACTATGGGTTTTCAAAACGGATTCGAGTGTGAAGTGCATGCCGCTAATTTACCACGATTCCCTTTATTTCACCACCACCGGCGGATTTCTATACAAAATAAGTCTGAACGGTAACGAGGAGTGGAAGTTGAAAATCGGGTATAGCACCTCGTCCCCAAATGCATACGACGGAATCATATTCGTGGGCTCCGGCTCGTTCAATTCCGGAGGAAAATTTTACGCAATATACGAGAATTCCACAATTGCATGGTCGAAAAACGTGAGCGGAGGTGTTCAATCTTCAATAACCATCGCGCCTCCTTTCGTGCTCTTCTCCTCCAATTCACAGAACGGCACCGTGTACTGCTTCGATTTCAACGGAAAAGAGATTTGGAGATTCAACACCGGGCACTATCTTCTCTCTTCACCGTCAATCATCGATAGAAGCGTTTATTTCGGCGACGATGGAGGATTGCTCCACAAGCTCAGCGATTCTCAAGGTCCCAAAATTCAATTCCAAGGGGAACAATTCTACAAATTCGGAGAAGGGGTGAATGTGACAATAAGCGCCACAGACAACATCGGCGTGAGGGAGCTGTGGGTGACCTACGGGAACGAAACTTTGCACGGAAAAAGCTCGATAAATCTTAGATTCAATGCAGATTTCATCGGAAAGAAGGGCATAAGGGCGATTGCGGAAGATTACAACGGAAATCTTCGGGAAGAAACTTTCGAAATCTCCGTTTACAACGAAACAATGAAACTCACCCTAACATGTCCGGAGAAAATAGAAACGAACAAAGTGGAAAATTGCACGGTGAAGATAACCGACGAAAAGGGAAATTTGGTGGATAACGCAAGCATAGTGGTGTTAGTGGACGGCAACGAGACCTCTCGGGGTAAGAGTGTAGGAGGATTTTACCATTTCACACTCAAACTCCCTCCGGGGAATCACACAATCGAAATAATTGCGGAAAAATACGGGTTTAAAGAGGAGAAAATGGAAAAGAGAGTAGAGGTGAAAAATGAAGAAAAAGAGGAGGTAAATTACTCTTTCCTATGGCCCATCGCAATTCTAGTGGCTCTTCTTCTAATTTTCAGCGTAATAATCGCGTACCTGCTCAACAGAAGACAGGAGAAATACGAGGAAATAAACAGGGAGAGAATGAAGAACAAGAAGTGAGCTGTGGGAAATAATTAAATACCCAATACAAATACCGAGTGGGGATTACCATGGAAAAAGGTGACATCATCAAATGGGAATACGATGCGTGGATCGTGGAAGAAGGAAAGGAAGAGCTGTTCGACACCACCAACGAAGAGCTGGCCAAGGAGAACGGCATTCATGATCCAAACGTAAAATACGGACCCATGTACTCCATAATCGGAGCCGAAAGGCTAATCAAAGGAATAGACGAGGAATTGCTCAAGGCGGAAGTTGGAAAGGAGTATGTAGTGACAATACTCCCCGAGGACGCATACGGCGAGAGAGATCCAAAATTGGTGAAGATTCACTCTTATCGTGAAATCGCAAGAAAGATTGCTGAGAGGGACAAAAACGCCTACCCAGAGCCGGGTATGGAAGTAATTATCGACAACAAGAGGGGAAAGATAGTAACTGTCACCCCGGGTAGGGTGGTTGTGGACTTCAATCATCCCCTCGCCGGAAAGACCCTCAAATACCGCTTCAAGATACTTGAGAAGGTTGAGGGCGAAGTTGAGAAGGTCAAAGCAATAATCGAGATGGATTACGGAAAGGATGTGGACAACTTCAAGATAGAAGTAAAGGGAGATGACATTTCAATAGAGCTCGCAGACACGTGCAAATACGACTCATCTTGGAGCGTTGCAAAGTACATGATAGTCAGCGACATAAGGGATTACGTTGGCAATAAAAATGTGAAATTCATTGAGGTTTACAAGAAGAAAGAGGAAAAGAAAACTGAAGAAGAAAAACCAAAGAAGAAGAGCACAAAGAAAGCAGCCAAAAAGGGAGAAGTGAAAGAAGAAAAAGCCGAGGAAGAAGAGAAGGACGACGAGGCGGAAAAGAAGAGCGAGAAAACCACTAAGAAAACTACCACAAAGAAAACAACAAAGAAGAGCGCCGGCAAAAAGAGCACCAAGAAGAGCGAAGAAAAGCCCAAAGAGGAAGAAACCAAAGAAGAAGATAAAAAAGAGTGATTTTTAGAATCGCACTTTGTCCACAATTTTTTCTTCCATTTCTCCCAAAACTTCTGCTTCCACTTCTATCATGTCTTTTAGTCCTGACATCTCTATTTTGTTCTTCAGCAACTCGTCCACCTGAAATATGCCCGCGGAGTTCTTCATCTCTATCTTTATCTTCAAAGGAGTGTCCTTTCCTTCCGTCACGCTAACCCTTTTGATTGCAAGGGCGGACACGGAATGAATATTAACTTTCCCTGCTTCGAATGGTATCCGGGCGCGGCCCTCCTCCATGTCCAGCGCATCCGCAATCTTCGCAACACCTGCCTCCACGGTTAATGGCATAATGGGTGCACGATGAGAGAATATTGCGTGGAGAATCTCCGCCTTCATAATTGCGCGGTGCTCCTCATCGTATATCCCGTCAAGTATGCGTTCTATGATGGGTATCGCTAATGGTATGCTGTTGTTCTCATGCTCCACGCGGTGAATCGCATGCCCGATATCATGAAGTGCGGCAGCCATAACCACAACGATTTCCGCATCATCGTTGGTCATTCCATAATTTTTCACTATGCTAGGCGTGACCCCCTTAGAAACTAAAATGCGAAGCATCTTGAGAGCAAGATTTGCCACAATTTTAACGTGCACGGGACCGTGGTCGTTGTACCCCAATCGATCTATGGCAATGATATTGGACGCCTTCCAAAGAGTTTGGAGTTCCACATCCTCGTTTATCCTCTTCACCACTTCCCTTAACTTATCGTTGTTTTCAACGGGTACCGAGAATTCCATGCGGGATTATAGGGGATAAGTATTAAATATTTTCAAATGATGTATGGTTGTGATGAAACAAGGGCGCTGATAGATGATGAGCCCTATGAGTGCTGAGGTGATGTTATGAAGAGCGTGAAAGAACTTGCAAGCAGGGCGCTTGAACTGAGAAAGAAGGGGCTTGACACGAAGGAAATCGCGACGGAATTGCATCTATCGACAAACACAGTGGAATGGCTCCTGACGAAGGGGTACGAGGAAGAGGAGGCACCGAAGGATGTGAAGATTGGATGGAGAAGCATTGGCATATATCCCTATCGAATATCAAAGATAGCTGAAGTGATGAGCGACATAATTTTAGAAGAGATGGACAAACGCGATTTCGTTATAGATTCCGTAGTAGGTATTTTGATAAACGGCATCCCTTACGCAACGTTCATCGCAGAAGAGTTAGGCGTGGAGATGATAGTGTATCGCCCGCACCCGCAGAGAGAAGAGGGTGCATTTTCCAGCAATTACGCACATATCGAGGGAAAGAAAGTTGTCATAGTAGATGATGTTCTCAGTACCGGAGAAACAATTAAAAAAGCCATCGAAGACATAAAAAATGCTGGCGGCGAGCCAAAGTTAGTTATTGTAATGGTGAATAAAACTCCGCGGGACGAAGTAAATGGAGTGCCGTTAAGGGCCCTCATCAGAGCGCTTCCCCTTTGAACCCTTTTTTGCGTTCCATATTTCCTCGTAGAATTTTTTCTCCTCCTCGCTGAGATCTTTTTTCTCCTCGCTGGGCTCATTTTCCAGCTCCACGTATTTTCTCATTATGCTATTCTTCTTTGGATTGAAAATTCTCTGGAGAATCCATGCAAGAAACACCAACCCAACCACGACTACGATTATCTGACATATCATGGAGGTATCTATCATAGTGCACCACTAATAAGGTCTCCCAACGTGAGTCCCTTTGCCTTCTTCTCATCCTTGCGGTAAGTGGTTGTGACCTTCTCCTTCAATTTGATCCCCAGCGTCTTTTCCAGCTTCTTTATCAATTTCTCGTCCGGATGCATCTCCCCGCGCTCTAACTTTGAAATCACCGTCTTCTTCTCTAAAATCTTCTTTGCGAGTTCATCCTGGGTCATGCCGAGCCTCTCCCTCGCCTTCCTTATTCTCTCAGGGTAATCTTCAACCAGCACTTCCTCCTCGTCGATATCCTTATATCTCCTCCTCTTCTGCCTCTCAACCCTTTCACGAACTACTTCTGGAGGAAGATATTTCACATCTTTGGGAATTTCATTCTTTTTCAATTCCCTTCCGAATTTTGCGCACTCATCGCAAACATTCATTATGACACCCTCGATAATAACCCTATGCAAGCGGGGAACATCCTTTCCACATAACTCACAAATCATGGAGCTCACCTATGCTTCGTATGCACACAAAGTATATATCTTTAACCCACTGTAGTATCCCGAATTAATTTTACAATTCAAATAACCACCCCACATATTCAAATATCTTTTCCTCCGGAAGCTTTCTCCAGAATGCTTCTTCAGGGGTTTCAGCATT
>JALWEL010000131.1 GCA_027014065.1 DHVE2 group archaeon | reverse complement strand
GAAAAACTGACTATTGGCCAATACAACCAAATCCGAATTTTCAATTTTATTCACATCCTGAGGAGTGAGGGAATAATCGTGAATGTCGGTTCCTGGGGGGACAATGTACGAAGAATCCACGTAATCCCCGCCTATTCTTTTGGCAATAGTTGAAAAAATTTCCAGTGTGGAGACTATTTTTATTTTATCTCCCCTCTCTCCCGCAATTCCAATTCCAGATACAATCGTAGCGAGGAGCAAAGCAGCCGCGAGAAGGGATAGGAGTTTCATGTGGTTAGGTAATACCTAACAAGATATAAAACTTACTCAGATAAGGTATAAATACGGAAATCCCATGCAAAGCCCATGAGCGCTTATCGAATCGAAGATATACTCAGCGACGAGTTCGATGGAAAAGAGGTAGAGATAAGGGGATGGATATACCGAAAGAGGAGAACAGGGAAATTGATATTCGTGGTTCTCCGTGATTCTTCCGACATAGTGCAGTGCGTTGTAGAGAAAAAAATCGTTGGAAACGAAAAATTCAAATCGCTGGATAAAGTGGGTGTTGAATCATCCCTCATCCTCAAAGGAAAAGTGAGAAAAGAGGAGAGAGCCCCAACAGGTTACGAAATACATGTGGACGATTTCGAAATAGTGGGTCCATCGTATAATTTCCCAATAAACAAGGATAAAAGCGATGAATTTCTCTTAGATAACAGACATCTCTGGGTGAGGAGCAGGGAGATGAACGCTATTCTGAAAATAAGAGATGCGGTGTTCGAAGGCTTTCATGAATTTTTCAGGGAACGCGGGTATTTCGAGACACAGGGGCCCATGTTCGTCACCGGCGCCGTGGAAGGGGGCTCCACGCTATTCGAAGTGCCGTATTTCGGGAAGAAAGCTTATCTCACACAAAGCTCTCAGTTTTACTTAGAGACCCTGATCTTCTCGCTTGAGAAGGTTTACACCATCGCCCCCAGTTTTCGAGCGGAGAAGAGCAGAACACGGAGGCATCTCACTGAATATTGGCACGCGGAAGCCGAGGCGGCATGGTACCACAACGAAGACATGATGAAGGACGAAGAGGAGATGGTTGTTCACATAATCCAAAAAGTTCTGGAAAAGAGAAAAAAAGAGCTGAAATTATTGAACAGAGACATCGAATTTTTGGAAAATATAGATACTCCGTTTCCTAAGATGCGCTACGAGAAGTTGGTGGACTTTGCAAATGAGCACGGGGTTGAGATGAAATACGGAGACGATTTAGGTGCTGACGAGGAAAGTGCGATAACCAAGCATTTTGATTCACCTGTGTTTATCACCCATTATCCAACGGAAATCAAGCCGTTCTATCATCGCCCGGATCCGGAGAATCCGAGCGTGGTCTTATGTCATGATCTCCTTGCGCCCGAGGGCTACGGAGAAGTGATAGGCGGAGGAGAGAGAACTTACAAATTAGAAGTTCTTCTACAAAGAATGGAAGAAGAAGGCCTTAATCCAGATGATTATTACTGGTACGTTGATCTGAGAAAATACGGAAGCGTACCTCATTCAGGATTTGGATTAGGAGTGGACCGCTTCGTGTGGTGGATTGCAGGGTTAAATCACATAAAGTACGCAATTCCATACCCCAGAACCATAAGGAGATTGAAACCCTAATTATTCCAATTTATCCCTAAAATACCCTCCAAAGAGGAGTCCTATTAGGCCGAAGAGAAAATAAAAGAAAAGCAGTAGGAAGCTGTATTGGATATAAGTGAACACCATTATATCGCTTGAATATATCCCATATCCGTAGAGGTATGAGGGCATGGTAAAATAGAAAACAGAGAGTATGTAACCAATTATGGATGCAAGAATGACCGCTAAAAACCCATCCTGAGCAGATTCCATAAATATCCCAATTACCATTCCGATAATCAGAGAATAAATAATGTAGAGATATCCAGTATAGGGATAAACACCCACTGGCAGTGGGCATATTATAGGGTAAACAAAATAGAAAGTCAAATAGGCATATATGGGCGCAGCTAAAATGGAATAAAATAAAATCCGACCCCCGTTTTTAAGACGCTGTTTGATTTCCTTCATACTCTATACTCACCTCTGGAAGTTTCCATAGATACCAAGTTCTCAAGTTGTATTCGTATTGCTCCCCATTGAAATTTCCGAGAGTGCCATCCACGTCAAGTGTTATTCTCCATGTCACATTATTCTTTCCATAATGCTCCACAATCCACTTCAATTGATTTAGAACATAGTGCATCCACATATGCGTAGATGAGTTGTCCACGATGTGTATCTTCTTGGATCCCCCACAGGGAACCACCATAGCTCCCCTTTTGTATGTCCATGCATAGTTATTTGCCTGATACATCTTAGTCCCATTGACTAAATAAACAACCCACGTGATCTTTTCCAAATTAAAATCGAACCGTCCCTCGTTCTTGATGGTGAAGGATATCTCAGGAATGTAGTAAGTGGAATTGTAATGCATTGAGAAATCTACGTTCTGTGGATTATCAGATATTAACTGGTTTCTAGACCATTCTATATCCGCAAGGTTGTAACCTGCAAGAACACCCATGGATAAAAAAAGCAATGACACGAAAACAAAAATAATAAAGATTTTTTTGATATTATCCATCTCTGTACCTCACTCATACCTCCACTGTCTTCTCACTCGGCTCTTCTTCCAAGAACTTTTCCGCAAAGTGGCAGGCTACAAAGTGCCCAGGAGAGACTTCTTTAAGAGGAGGCTCCTTCACATCGCAAATGCCTTTCTGGGCATACGGACAGCGAGGCCAGAACCTGCATCCCTTGGGCAGATTTATAGGGCTCGGAATTTCTCCCTTTATCTCCACCCTGCCATGCTTGTGATCAGGATCAGGCACGGGAACTGCAGATATCAGAGCCTTAGTATACGGATGCGCATGATTGAATATAACCTCATCGGTCTCTCCGATTTCCACTATTTTTCCAAGGTACATCACGGCAATGCGATCTGACATATACCTGGCCACCGCGATATCATGGGTTACGAAGATGTATGGTATTTTATACCTATCTCTGAGGTCCAGCATGAGGTTCATTACGCCAGCGCGAATGGACACATCGAGCATGGAGACTGGCTCATCCGCTACTATGAACTTTGGCCTAAGAACTAAAGCCCTTGCAATTGCAACCCTCTG
>JALWEL010000130.1 GCA_027014065.1 DHVE2 group archaeon | reverse complement strand
GGATTATGGGATTTATGCTTTTCCTAATCTCTCATAGGGCATTATTTATAAGCAGGGATACGCTCTAAAATCGTAAGTGTAGAGAAAGCACATATATGTTTTATCTTTTTTTGTTTTAATGAAACAAATGTGGATGTAATGAAAAAGTTTATATGTTTTCTATCAATAATCATGGTGGTGACTCATATGAAAAAGGGGTTAATAGTATTAGGGCTAATGGCAGTAATGGTACTAAGCGTGTTTGCGGGGGGTGACGGCGCACCCCATGCACATTAAGAAATATGGAACATTCGAGAATACAGTTTTTGACAATGGAAGAATAAAGTATGAAATACATGGTTTAAATGCAGAGATACACACTCATTCTGGAAGCATACTCGTAAAAGACGTGCATCCTGAGATATGGATAAATGATAATGGATGGGAGAAGATAAAATATAAAGAGATTGGATTTTTCAATTACACATCAAACGGCACACATAGGGTTGTGGTCGAAGCGGAGCACGAAGGAAAGATTTATTCTTACATGGTCATAGTTTATGAAGAAAAAACCGAGTTCTCACCTTATCGTCCATTATTTCCGAAGCTCTTTATAAGTTTCAATAAAACTATGCAATACAAGGTGAAAATGGTGCTCGAAAACATCAAAATAAATCATTTCCTCATTATAGACAACGGAACCGGCTACACGGAGCCGCCGTTTAAGAAGGGACATATGAAACATGAAATATACAACGGTACAATAAAACGCAATAAAGATTTCAGAGCGTGGCATGACATAGTGATAGGATACAGCGAAGGAAAGAAAAAATTCGGGCTTAACTGGGAGAAATACAAAGGAGTATACAGAAATCTTAAATTTGAGAAAGGAGATAGTGGGATCAATATGGAGGTAGAAAGCGACCCGCAGGAAATGAGTGCTTATACAGTGAAGACTGTAGGCTTTCCGATACCGGACACCGGCGGAGGCGGTGGCGGTGGCGGCTCCGGAGGTGGTGGAGGTACTCCTCCTACAGATATCGATAAAGATGGTTTGAGCGATAACACGGAGATTGCGGGGTGGTATGTGTACTGGTACGATGGCACGGGACATTATCACAATAAGCATGTGACTTCCGATCCTAACAAAAAAGATACAGATGGAGATGGAGCAAATGATAAAGAGGAGTACCAGCAGCAAACTGACCCGAGAAACAGCGATACAGATGGAGACGGGATGAGCGATGGTTATGAAATTCACTATGGTAAGCCCGCTGGTGGCTGGCAGGAGCCAAACTGGTACAATGATAAATATGCTGTGATAATTGTTGGGGGTGGATATCGCAGCTCTGGAGATGATGCTTTTTATCCGGCGTTCTGGAACGATGGGAAAGAAATGTATTACAAGTTGATAGATGACTATAACTACCTATCAAATAATGTGTATCTGATATCTTCACAATGGTACGTAGAAGGAGGAGTAGGCTGGAGAGGCTACGGTCCTTCAAATGCGCAATCTGTGGGGTATATTATTCGTGGCGAGGCCATGTGGGACTCGCCAACGCATTATGACATAAAAGATGCTCTAGATGATATAAGCAGGATGATCACGGTGCATGATTCGCTTCTGATTGTTATTATTGCACATGGTGGTAATCTTGGTGAAACAGGAGGGTTTTTTCACATACGAGCAGATATATCTGATTCTGATGCTGAGGAAAACCCGGCTTCACAGATGTATCCAGTAAATTGTGACTATAGTTATCCTGTAAATTTTGGAGCATATCTTAATGAGCATTTCGGTGGTAATAATGGAATTCCAAGAAAATATGCGGTGATGAGTATTATAATTCAGTCCTGCGATAGTGGCAGCTTCATTCCAAATTTAGAGGGAGACTACCGGATTGTAATAACCGCGGCTAAGTGGAATGAAGAAGCATATACAGAAGCAAATTTTTGGTCAAGAAATGATCACTGGGCGTTTCTTTACCAAGGAGCAGAAGTAAGTTATATAGGTACGGCAACAGATTATCCTGGTGTTATACTCTCTCTTGGATCTATTAAGTCTCCTAATTCGCTATATAACGCATTTAGCAAAGGGTTATTAGCCGCAGAGAAAAACAAGTTATTCAATAAATATTACTCATCTACTCCTCAAATATATAACTCAAATTTAGCTCAGGTGATATACTTATGAAAGAAAAAACACTCAGTATAGAAAAGAGATTGCGATTGATCAGAAACATTCTTATTGCACTGGCGGTTGGACAAATAATCGCTCTGATAGTTCTTATCTTTATTTATATCTATACTCGCCCATTGGGGTGGTGCTGAATGACTGAGAAATTAAAGTCACAGATTAAAGCCCTCGCAGTTATAAATGCGATTCTATTTTTGGCGGTGTTATATACCGCTCTGGCAGTGATGAATAATCTTTCTCCGCCGTCGCATGAGGATATGTTATCCGGGAAGCTAACGTACCTCTCGAGCCAGTCTGACCCAACTAATATTTCGAAGGGGGTATGGATAAAGATCACGCTCGAAAATCCGAAAAAAGCCAAAACCAGCGATTTTGTTATTGGTTTCGATATCTCAGGCGTTGCACATGCCTATTTCAATTTCGATGACAATTCCACTGCTAAATACGGGAACTATACAGCACA
The DNA here is from genome assembly GCA_027014065.1 of DHVE2 group archaeon. GTDB lineage: Archaea > Thermoplasmatota > Thermoplasmata > Thermoplasmatales > Aciduliprofundaceae > JAADDK01. The sequence continues at coordinate 532 of JALWEL010000130.1, read as the reverse complement.
ATTTTACGATGAGAACAAAGATGGGTACGTATCTTCAGGAGATGTGTTCCATATTTACGGCGGAATACTGAAAAACGCAACTGTGGGTTTTAGCATCTCCGGTTACAGCGGTAGTCTAAGGGTGAAGATATGAGCAAAAATGTTATTTTACACATATGCAATTAGGCATGGGTGAAACAAAATTCACAAATAGACGGTGATTTCAACGGATTATCAGCTCAAGATGGAAGTGCCAATGATGGGAGATAAGCGGGTAAGTTGAATTCCTTAAAAACACGGAAAAAAGGAGATAAAAAAGAGGATAGAGTTCATAATCCAGCACCTTAAAAATAAGGATCTTAGAAGCGTAGGAGAAAGAGTGGAACATTAATACTTCTAATTGCCGGAGGATATGGGTGCCCACTAGATAGGGGGCTTTGCCCCTTTTCTAAACACCCATTATCTTCTTTGGATGAGGGAGTTGATAAGAACCCGCTGGTGGTTCCTACTATTTTATTTTTATGTGAGATTGAAACTTACCCAATTTAGAGAA
>JALWEL010000129.1 GCA_027014065.1 DHVE2 group archaeon | reverse complement strand
ATCCGATCCACTCTTTATTCCGTTGTCGTCCACTCCTTTTCCGTCCCATGGATAGTAATCCCCCTTCTGGAAATCCACTCCTGCCTTCATCCCTAACTTAGTGGTGCGTATGTAATCGTCTATGCGCCCGGCGAATGGGCTCACGTACCTCGCTCCAGCTTTCGCCGCAAGGAGCGCCTGCTCCGGTGTCATTATGAGGGTGCAATTTACGGGTATGCCCTCTTCGCTCAGCGCTTTTATCGTCTTCAATCCCTCGTAATACCCGGCGTAGGTGTTCACGGGCACTTTGATAACCACATTCTTAGCAATATTGTTGAACCTCTCGTAGAGAATTTCGGCTTCTTTTATCATCTTCTCGGCCTTTATGCTCATGACTTCGAGGCTCACGGGCCTCTCGGGGCCTGCAACCTTCAATATGTTTTCGATGTACTCTTCTAACTTCATGCCCTTTGCCTCGGTTTCAACCGCTTTGCGTATGAGCGATGGGTTAGTGGTCACACCATCCACTATGCCCCACGATATTGCCTCTTTTATTTCGCTAATCTTGGCCGTGTCGATAAATATCTTCATTTTTTCACCTCCTTAAGAAAGCCAAGCATTTCTTTTGCAATTCCCTTATCGTCCATTCCGTAATGTTCAAGAAGAACATTCCATTTTCCGCTCCTTCCGAACCTGTCCTTCATTCCATGGCGATGCATTCTAATTGGATAATTCTCCACCAGAACTTCCGCAACCCTCGAGCCGAGACCGTTGTATATGTTGTGGTCTTCCACTGTCATTATAGCGCCCGTATCCTTTGCAGCTTTCACTATTATGTCTTTATCTATGGGCTTAATCGTGCTCATGTTTATCACACGAATATCGTAGCCTTCCTTCTTCAGAATTTCAGCCGCGAGAAGAGAGTAAGAAACTTCTATTCCCAAAGCGATTATGGTGGCATCCGAGCCGTCCCGCATGACCCTTCCCTTTCCGAATTCAAATTCATCTTCCCCGGATGTGAGATTGGGGAGCGCTGTGCGGGTGAGTCGCACGTAGAACGGCCCATCCTCCTTCGCGACGAATCTTATGACCCTGCGAACCTCGTTGGAATCGAGAGGTGCTATGACGCGCATATTTGGCAGGCCGCTCATCAACCCGAGGTCTTCAATCATCTGGTGCGACGCTCCGTCTTCCCCAACGGTCACCCCGCCATGAGTGGCCACGATCTTCACATTCAACTTGGGGTACGCGATGCTCTGTCTTACTTGGTCATACGCTCTGCCCGTTGCGAATACTGCGAAGGAAGAAGCGAATACTATTTTTCCGCTCCTCGCGAGGCCAGCGGCGATGCCCATCATGTTCTGCTCCTGCAAACCAACGTTGAAAAATCTGTCGGGGAACTCTTTGCCGAACATCGCCGTCTTTGTGCTCGTGCTTAAATCTGCATCCATCACCACGATATCTTCTCGCTCTTTTCCCAACTCGATGAGTGTTTCCCCGTACGCTTTCCTCGGAGATTCGTATTCCCAGTTCATATTTTTCGCCTCTCTTCTTCAAGTTCTTTAAGCGCCCTTTCATATTCCTCCTCATTCTGCGGAGGCTTTCCATGATATTTTGCTGTGTTCTCCATGTAGCTCACCCCCTTGCCCTTCACGGTGTGCGCGATTATGACCGTCGGCCTCCCCTTCGTCTTTCTCGCCTCGTCCAGAGCTCGAATTATTTGGGTCACGTCGTGCCCGTTTATGGATATTACTCTCCATCCAAATCCGCGCCATTTCTCCTCTAAGGGATCCAGTTCTACCATGCGGTCCGTGAAATCGTCCAACTGAATCTTGTTACGATCCACGATGGCAACCAAATTGTCTAACTTTCTCGTGGCAGCGGTCATTGCCGCTTCCCAAACATTGCCCTCTTCTATTTCTCCATCGCCTAAAAGAACATAAACCCGGTAGTCCTTTTTGTCCATCTTTCCCGCTAAGGCCATGCCGATGCCCGCGCTGAGCCCCTGTCCCAATGAACCGGTGCACATGTCCACACCGGGAACCATGAGCGAGGGATGCCCCTGAAGATAGGAATTCACATCCCTGAATGTGAGCAAATCTTCCTCGGGGAAGAATCCACGCATGGCGAGAGCGGCATAATAAGCAGCAGACGCATGACCTTTGCTGAGAACAAATCTATCTCGGTCGGGCCACTCCGGATTCTTCGGGTCAACACGCATTTCGTGGAAATAGAGAACGGCTAAGATGTCTGCGGCGCTCAGCGCCCCTCCTGGGTGTCCAGATTGGGCGCGGTAAATCATCTTTATGCTCCAAACCCTTATATCATTGGCAATCCTCTTCAATTCTTTTACTTTTTCGGGGTCAATTGATGACATTATGGGTGTATTTCAAAGCCCCTTATTAGCATTTTCCTTCAACTCATGATAGTACTCGCAAAACTCTCTGTACCTGCACCTCTCGCATTTGTTCAGAGATGGTTCAACCGAAGGAATTACCACGTCCTTCAAAAGGAGATAAATATCGTAAAGGGTTCTTTTTATTTCCTCCTCATCCTCGGGTGCGAAGGTTTTCACATAGAGTATTTCCCCGGTGTCTCTACCACGCACTATTGTTCTTATTTCTCTATCCGGCTTGAATTTCTCCCTAAATGCGAGGGCGTAGCCGAAAACCTGCATGATTTCTCCCTTATACACCCTGTCCCCGGGCTTATCGTCGATTATCTCCACCCGGTCGGGATATATGGCCAATTCGTCTATCTTGCAGGATAATTGGTATTTCTCAAATTTCGTTTTGAATGCAAATTCTCTGAACACAAACCCCTTATTCTCCATCTTCGAAAGGAAAAGCGCATCCTCTATGCTTACTTCCTCCTCCACGTTCATATAGTGAATTATCTCCTTCACCGCGTGAGCCTTGGTGCCCATTTCCATCTCCTTCGTCGGGGGCAATTCTATCCCCTTAACCCGATACAGATACAACTGATAAGGGCAGTAAAAATAGGTTTGAATCCAGCTGGCCCAGATGTACTTTTTGTACCGGTAAAATCTTTCGTATTCCCCCTTCTTATCTTCGGGAACCTTCGATATTATCACTCTCATGATTTCACCTTCAACATTTCACCTCGTTCATCACACTTTGGAAATCGTTCTCGAATACCGGGGGAGCGACGAACGCCACTATTATGGATTCGTAATTCTCGTTGCAGAAAAACGCCCCGAAA
>JALWEL010000128.1 GCA_027014065.1 DHVE2 group archaeon | reverse complement strand
TCGGATTTCGTCTAATCCTGCCGAGGCTAATTTCTCTATCTTCTCTTTACTTCCGGATGCTGTGTAGAGATGAATGTGATGCTCCTTCCCGAAATTATCCTTGAGGAGATGGATATAGTGCACCACGCGATCCACCATCTCCATGGGATCTCCTCCGGTTATTCCCGTGCCCTTGGCTTCGATGAGCCTCGCTTCCAAAAGAATATCTTCATCGCTGTGCACGGGCATCTCATCCGCGAAAATAACATCCCGGTTCATCTTTTCCTTGCTCAGAGGGCAGTAAAAGCATCCGGCATGGCATATTCCCGTCACGAAGAGAACCATTTTGGCGCCTTCTTCGCATAGCTTGCAGCCTTCCACTACGGGTTTGTTTGTGGCAGAACCATTGGGGAGAATTATCATAATTTCTCCCAATATGTGCTCGTATTTAAATTCTATCGGAATTAGGCACGCTTAAAATGACAGAAATGAAAAATTTAAATACGAAAAACGTAATCATCTTCACGAAAGGTGATAACATGAACGGCCCAAAATGTGGATTAATTGACAGGTGGAAATCCTTTGATAAGAATCTATTGCCAGTGGATGATTTAGATTTATCGATTCTCTGTGCTCTCAGGGAGAACGCACGTATCTCAAATTTAGAGCTTGCGAAACAGTTAGGGGTGAGCGAAGCCACCGTTAGAAGAAGAATAAAAATGCTGGAGGAGAAGGGAATAATCGGCGGTTACTCCGCTCTGATTAACTGCTACGCCATAGAGAACAGCATAAAGGCCTTCGTTTATCTCAAAGTGGATAAGAGGTACATCGACAAGATCGCGGAAGAACTAATGAAGGAAAATCGCCTGGTAACATTGTACAGAATTTTGGGTGATTACGACCTGCTCTGCGAGTGCCTTTTCCTCAGCATGAGAGAACTTCAGGAATTCGAAGATAAAAAACTGAAGAGGAACGAAATTTTATCCACCGTTACTCACGTGGTCTCCAAGGCGTATAAGAAATGCGAGTGGGTCGGAATATGATGCGAAAGGATTAAGAATTCCAAACATATCATCGGACAATGAAATTAGCCGCCCTCATGATGTTCCTCATACTGGCATCTTACGTTAGTTCACCTGCACACGTGCCAAATTTCGATAATTTTCATACCCCTGTGCTGAAGCCGGGGGAGAGCGGGGTCTTCAACTTTACCATAGAAAACAGGTACGTGAATCCCATGCACCACGTTGTTTTGGAAATCGGAATATACGAATGGGCCACCGAGCAGGATCATGCGATGATAAATAAAGTTGCGAATCATCCCGTAATTAAGGAAAGCGGCAAGGTTAATTACACTATGGATATTGGCACCATATATCCGGGAGTGAATTACACGGTAGAATTTCACATACAAACCTACGGGGGAACTCCCGACGGAGTTTATTTCGTTCGCTTCCACATATCATTCGACTACAACTCCTCCAATTACATGATGTGGTCCCGGGGCTATTTCTCTAACGAGGTCTGGGACAACGCAACAAAGAATCACACGTTGAACTTGGAGTATCTATCGCAGGCGCTCGGCAAGCCCGTGGACGGCATAGTACCAGATTCTTCTTTCAGCGTGAAAAGCGATCTAACGTGGATTCTATACGTTCTCATCGGATTAACCGCAGGAGTGGGATTCCTGGCGCTCTACACCTATTTTAAAGAGGAGCAGATTTCCAATCCCGCGGACGAGAAATACTACGAATTGAAGGGAAAATACAAAGAGTTGGAGAGAAAACTCAAAAAGAAGAAAAATCAGAAGCCGTAATTCAGGCGGTCCGCCAAAGATTCAGGAAGACCTGCATCTATCGTTTTTCTCTGAACTTCGGCGATATCGTATTCCACCCTCCTTATCTCGAATTCCCACTTCTTAAGGTCCATGAGCGCGTAGGAAGCCTTTGGATTTCCGTCCCGGGGCTGTCCCACCGCTCCCGGATTAATTATGGCCTTATCTCCGTAATCCACTATAACGGGGATATGAGTGTGACCGAGAATAAGAACGTCCGCATCATCGTATTTTAGGAGATCTTCATCCAAATTCGTGGGCATAAGGTAAAAATCCTCGTCGAAAGGCGCGCCGTGATGCAGAGCCACCCTTTTTCCGTGAACGGTGAGAATAAGATTATCCCTAAGATTTGCAAGGTACTGCAGATTATCATATTTCATGTGATCGATGGTCCATTCCACCGCCTTTTTCGCACTGGGGTTGAAGTTGAAATGATCCTTCTTCACGACGGCCCTGTCATGGTTGCCGCGGATGCACCACGCTTTCATCTTTTTTATCTCCTCTACAACTTCGTTCGGATACGGGTAATATCCCACGAGGTCGCCAGCGCAGAGCACCGCTTCCACCTTGGGCATATCCTTCTTCACCGCCTGAAGCGCGGGTAAATTCCCGTGGATGTCAGATATTACCGCTATCATTGCTCTTCCGCTCCTTCGCGAATTTTTTTATTTTGTCAATATCATCGCCTTCACGGCTCCAGAATCTTCTTACCGTGGTATAAACTCCGCCTCGATTGTTCACGAAAAGCTCGATTAGAATCCATCGTGGTTCTACGACCTTTTTGAAATCCTCCAAGATTTTATTCGCTAAATTCTCGTGCAGAATTCCCACGTTTCTAAAAGATACGAAATACATCTTCAGGGATTTGAGCTCCGGCAATTTTTCCTCTGGCTCGTAAACCAAGCGAACGGTGTAAAAATCAGGCAAACCGGTCATGGGGCAAACTGCCGTTAGCTCGGGGTACTCGTACTCGATTACCGTATGTGAATCAGGATACTCAAATTTCACAGTCTCGAAGGGCATGAGGTGCAGTAATAAAGAGGGGTTTAATTAATTTTCCATCAATCCATACGCTGAGCCATAACTATGTTTCTCTTGAAAAGGCATCTGAGAGTAAGGATTATGTTAATAGTCCACATGAGAATCAAAATGAAGTAGAGAACCAATAGAAAATCGTCGATGCTCCTGTACTCCAAGAAGGAGTTGAAGAGAAAAGCTCCTATCAGGAATTGCCCGAGAGGAAAGGTGAAAGACCACCATGCCGTCTTGTACGGAACCTTCATTTTATCGAGATAATAGATGGTCACCATGATGGCCATGAAAAACCACCAAACGCCGATTCCGAAGAAGAGGAGAGAGAAGAAAATTGACACCCCATCGAGCCCTGGGAAGAAATAG
>JALWEL010000127.1 GCA_027014065.1 DHVE2 group archaeon | reverse complement strand
GTTCTGGAGCGAAAGGTTTGATGGCTATTACATTGGAGAGCTTCGTGTCACGAGAGAGAAAATAATTGGTGGAGAAAAAAGGGGAGAGAGATGGATAGTGAGCACGGCAAATAGGGTATACTGGTACGATGGGGCACTCCATGAGAAAGATATCAGTGGAAAAGTGGCACTCGGGTTGAGTTATTATGCAGGATGGATAGAAAATGGGAAATTAATAGTGGAAGATTTGGTCAGCGGTAAAAAGGAGGAGTTCGGAGACGCCATATTGTGGGACATGGATACTGATGGTGCAGGATATTTGCATGTGGTTTGGTGGAATGGAAATGAGATAAAATACAGAAACAACGTGCCGGGATTCTGGAGCATACTGAACGAGTTGAAAAATGAGGGTGTGGATGTGGAAAAGTTAGAAGAAGAGGCGCGGGGTGAGGAATGGAACGAGCTGTTAAACAGCAGTAGTGAAATGCTTATTCGCTTAAAAGGCGACCAGCGTGTTATGATAAATTATGTAATGCTCTACGCACTGTTTGAAGTGGAAGATCCATCTCTGGGGGATAAAGGAACCTACTATGTTAAAGCGGAGAAGGTAAAGATAATTATACCGCACAGTAGTTATGACGGGGATGAGGTTACGAAAGCGTATAGTGTGGTATACACACTGCCAGCATACAAAGTTCCCACATCATATAGGGGCAAACCGTTGTATGTGTACCTATATTTGACACATGTAACCGGAAGTGGCTCCGTTAAGGTAAGTGTAAATGGGCATTATGTGAAAACACTAAGTTACGGGAGCAATACAATAAAAATCCCTTACAATTACCTTTACACAACCAAAGGAAATAGCATCAACATATACAGCAATTATCACAATGAAGGTGGAGGTTTACGTGGGCGTGTAGTGCGAGTTTTATACGAAGTAAAGGTAAGGGTTCAAGACGCTCGGGTAAACGGTATGAGTTTGTTTGGCGATCCTGACCATGACGGATTAAGCACCATGAAGGAATGGAGTATAGGAACGAATCCGAATAAGAAAGATACGGACAACGACGGCATGCCAGATGGTTGGGAGTACAAGTACGGATTAAATCCCAAGAGTGGTAGCGATAAGAATGGAGACATTGACCATGATGGGTTGAGTAACTATGGGGAATACGTGCATGGGACAAATCCAAAGAGCAGTGATACAGACAACGATGGTATGCCGGATGGCTGGGAGGTAAAATACGGATTAAATCCAAAGAGCAATGGAGACAAAGGCAAGGATTACGATAACGATGGACTTACTGATTATGAAGAATATGAGAATCATACAAATCCGAAAAATAAAGACACAGACGGAGATGGTATGCCTGATGGCTGGGAAGTAGAATACTGTTTTAATCCAAAATCAAGTAATGATGCGGGAAAGGATAAGGATGGGGATGGGCTGACGAATGTGGAAGAATATAAATATGGAACTGACCCTACGAAGAAGGATACTGATGGCGATGGTTTAAATGATTACTTTGAGGTTAAGAAGGGATGGTACATATCGTGGTATGATAAATATGGGCATCCACAGAGCACGCATGTTTATTCAAATCCCCTTTTGGCCGATAGCGATGGAGATGGGCTCAGTGACATGCAGGAGAAAAATATGGGATTGAATCCCAATAATAAAGACACAGACGGAGATGGATTAGATGATGGAAATGAAAAATACACAAGAGTGTACGAGTACCCCAATAGAATTTATATAAGCGGTGGAAGTAAAACTTTGTGGCTCAAATGGAAAGAGGATCCAAATACCGTAAAGGTGGATGATGCAAAGGTACTCATAGGAATTAGGGGAGACAACGGCAATATAAATATGAATTTGTATTATGGTACCACAAAACTTGGAAGCAAAAGTGGCAGTGGAGTATATTTCATATCAGAAGACCTAACTAAGTACGTGGGTAAAAGCGACAGATGGGTACACGCAGTTGTTAGTGGAAAAGGATGGGTAGAGGCATTCAAAGTAATTTTAGTGGAAGAGAGCGATGCGCATAAATGGGACACTGATGGAGATGGATTGAGCGATGGCTATGAAGTTTTAGGAAAAAGCGGGTATATAACATCGCCGGTGAGCAAGGACACAGACGGGGATGGATTGCGCGATGATTGGGAAATAAGAGGGTGGTCATGGAATCTCGCTAAACTCAAGCCATACAGAAACAATAACGGATTCCATACCAATCCGATGTGTATGGATACTGATGGCGATGGCTACAAAGATGGAGAGGATGCAAATCCACTGGGCAACATAGTGCTTCGATTCAAAGTTATAAAATACCACTGGAGTGGAACAACTATATTCGGAGGTTTCTGGGCGAAATACAATGGAAAAAGCGTAAAATATTACACGGTTCATAAGGACACGGAGGTTAGCGGCTACGTGTATTATTTTGATGTTTCAGATAAGGTAGGCACTTCCGTGGATGTGTATTGGGGTGCGTTTTACACAAAGCCGTGGTATGAAGGTGGCGGCGATGCAAAGAGGTTCGATGGAGATAACACCCTAAAAGTTGGTAGTTCCGGGTGGTATATAAATTATAATGAAGATGGAATACATTTTGAAGCTAAGATAGACCAAGTGGTAATCAAAAGGGTACACACTATCGTTGTTTACAACGGCAGCTCTTGGGTAAACGGACATTACATGTATCAGGGCAAGTTCTATGTGCTGTATGTGCAGAGCAGCACAGCCAAGGGAGTGATAAACAAGGGATTAAACATAATCTTAGTGCCGGACGCGATATTTGTGAATTCCAAGCTCTACGATGAGATCCAGAATAACCATGTGAGCTATTTAGTTGGGAGCAATTCCAAGGATGCAAAGTTGGGAGCAATAGGCAGAGCCAGCATGCCGGTGCACATAGTGGGCACGTTTTTCTTCGAGACGGGCGCATCGCAGCTCTCCTCGCTGCTCTCTCTTCTCGCAAAGAATCACACAGGCAAGGTTTTCGCGAAATATGCGGTCATAACGCCCGAAAATGCGAATATACCCAGCGATGTACTCGAAGCCATACCTTACGTTGGATTGCACAACTCAGCGACAGGTGCAGAGCCAAAGGACTCCTTGGGCCACATAATAGAGTGGCTCCAGAGCAACATAGTTAACCCTGCCATAAAGGTGGCGAAGTTTATCTACAACGGCCTCGTGGCGCTAGGAAATCTGATAGAGCACGCAGCCGAGGTCGTGGCGCAGTTTGCAATGAAGTTGTTAGATGCCACTAAGCAGGCGATACAGACGGCGGTTGAGGTAGTGAGGAAGACGTTTGATGCACTGAAGAATATGGTACAATCAATGATCAATAGTCTATTTGCTGGAGTAAAGAAAACTATTGAAAAAATGGAAAAAGAGATTGGTGCAGCGTATGAATCATTTATTCTGGCTGTTTATAACAAAGACTTACAAAAAGAGGCCGTGAATTTAGCTAAGATATATTTGTTTGTGAATGCTGTAGTGGGGTTATTAATGGGGCTTTACTGGGGGCTAGTTATTACAATAGAAGCAAATCCAGTCATAGGTGCAATCCTATTGGGTTTAGTCACTGCAGCATTCATGTCCGTGTTCTATATACTCTATCCCAAGGAATACGTGGCGGCAGGAGAAGAGGTAATAAAACTGGGAGATCTACTACTGATGCCCGCAGATAAGCTGTATGAGTTCGATAAGCAGTTTGGTGGAGCCACAGGGATCATATTAACAGCACTGAGTGGGACAATAGGTCTCATTACTAATGTAATAGGCACGTCTAGCGATGCAGCAATTCTTTATATATGGGCACTTGATATGGTATCTTTGTTTGCTATGGTGCCGCTTATACCTGCTCTTAATTATAAGGACACAACCGTCAAAAAGATCATAGCTACAGGACTTTTGGCTTTTGGATCTTATGGGCTTGGTACTACTTCTAAGACCCTGCTTGCGTGGCTATATAAACCGCACAATTGGATTGCAGAAATTGTCGGAATTGTGTTTTTTGGTATATTTATTTTGATATCTGCATATGGTATATTGTGTACTATTGGATATTTGCACCAGGGGTGAGCAAATGGTTAAACATTATTTTAATACTGGATATTTGCTTGCAGTTGTGGTATCTTTTTTGGTAGGCAATATCTTAATTATTTATTTTTTTGAACCGGTCGTAAATGGAGGGGTTTGGGTAGTAATAGGGGCAAACATCTTTTTTATAATAGTTCTGGTGTTTTTGCTTAGTAGAAGCTTTCCAATTTATGTGAAGATAAGCTATGGCATTGTTACCTTTTGGGGAGTGCCTTGGAAGCATACATTACTGCGTAGTCAGCTAAATGATGTGGTGGTAGAACCGACCGGTATAATATTTTTGCCGAAAAAAGAGAATATAAACAACTTCAGAACGATTGCAAATTTTCCGGGAGAGGAATATCAGGGATATAAAGTCATAAAATTCATAAATTACAAAGCGATTGGAGCACTAATAGAGGCATTGAAACCAGTAAGCGATTTCATTTACCTCGATAAAGTATCTCCGAAATGGAGAAAATATTTTGAGGAGAAACTGTATGGAGATAATAAATGACGAGCATAGGATATGTGGGTTATACATCTACAACTTCTTGGCCAACGCGGAGGCCATGGACAGGTTGCCGGTGAGGCGCGGGGCATAACGTTCATTCTGAATCTTTGTTCATCCGCCTCTTCTTCACGTGGTACGAGTGGGGAACGAAGGGATTGGTCTTGGCCTCGTACACGAAGATGTGCGGGTAATTATCCTTCAGGTAGTGAACGTAGTTTATCCATTCGTACGACAAAAGCTCGTACATCTGCTCTATGTCACCCTTTATATCCTCGTAATCCTCCTCGGAGAGATTTTCGAAATTAACTATTCTCCTTAATTCTTCCGTCACATGAAGCACGTTCCACAATAAATCCGTGAACGCTTCGTGCTCCACAAGCATAGGATTGTCGAGAAGGTTTATGGCGAATTCTTTGTGCTCAAGCAGGAATTTTCTAAGCTCGTAGAGATTCATGGCTCTCAAATTCACCTCGAATTTGCGGTTCTTGATTTGCCCTTTGGCCTTTTCGAAATCCTCATCCTGAAATTCTTCTATGTTCATAATCTCCTTAGCAAAACCCTCTATTTCCGGGTCGTACTTTGATATGTATCGAAGCAAATCCTTCCCAATTTCCGCAAAAAAAGTACCTATCACTATGTTCATCTTCTCCATCTTCTCGCGTCGGGCCCGCATGGCCATCAGGCTGTTGAGTATGACTGTTACCAAAAGAACGGAAATGGGGAGAAATCCAAGCTGAACCAGTATGTACTTCTCGATGAACGTGGTATCGTGAAACGTTAGATAATTTATTATGTAGAATACCACAGATGTTAGAATTAGCGCGATTCCCACCTTAATTTCCCACTTCATCCTCAAACCTCTTAGGGCATCAGAATGCGCATGGCCTCCCTGCGCACCTTCTCCACGTAATCTTTCTTGGTGACAATCATCATGGCCCAGTCCTGCACCTTTCTAAGCTGCAAAGCCCTTGCGAGGGGGGAGTACTTGGAGAGTTCATAAACCTCATCACCATCCACAATTTTCACATTAGTTTTGGTCAACCTCGGCTCGGAGAGCTGCGCAATGTTGTCGGGGATATCCATTAGCACATATTCAGATTCCACTCCTGCTGCTTCTGCAATCTCCCTCTCTATTCTCCTTCTTCTTTTCAAATCGTTGTACTGCTTCAATTCCTCGATGAATTCCGGATTATCCTTTATATCGTCCACCCTTAGAACCAGAGATTTCTTAAACAACCTCCTGTATTTCAATCTCAAAGCTATCTCTCGAGGATATCCCCCTTTGTTCATGAGGAGCGAGATGAGTTCGGAATCGTTGTACTTGTATATGTCGAGCCAGTTATCCATGTCTATTTCCTCTACTGCGCGAGAGAGCATCAACTCTCCAATCCTGTTAGTCTTGTGGAAATACACGGACGAGTACATGAGTGCCCGGGCCACCAGCATGCCCTCCAGCGCGGGAACGCCCTTCTTGTCAATCATCAGCTCCCCATTTCTTATTTTGAGGGTGTTCAAGATTCTGTAAACATCGATCATCCCGTGGGCCACGCCGGTGTAGTGCGCGTCTCTTAGCAAATAATCAATCTGATCCGCATCCAAAGGCCCGCTGATCATATTCACGAGGTAATTCTTCTCCGCACCGAAGTACGCCTGCCCCTCGTAAGTTGATAAAGAGTATTTCTCGTCGGTCTTGCCCAAAATCATCTTGCAAACGGTATCGATGTCTATTCCGTAATCGCTTATTATTTCGTGTATCCTCTCTCTACCCTCTATCTCCAGCCCCTCCAAGAGATCTATTTCCCCGCGGATTATCTTCGTGGTGATATCCATATGGTCCATCTTCGTCTTCTCGTGGAGCAGGTATTCTAAGGTGTGAGAGAATGGAGAATGCCCTAAATCATGAAGCATGCCCGCCACCTTCAAAGTTTCAATTTCGATCTTAGGGAGCTTCAACGCCTCACCCATCTTCCCGGCCACATGGCCAACGCCTATAGAATGCTCTAACCTCGTGTGATTCGCCCCTGGAAAAACTAAGTATCCGAGGCCCAATTGCTTTATTCCGTTCAATCTCTGCATTTCTGGCGCATCCAAAATTTTCAGGGTTGGACCTTCGAACTTGAAGCTTCCGTGTATGGCATCATGGATTATCTTGTATTCAGACATAGATTAGGAAATAAAAAGGAGTTAAATAAAATTTGCCATTGTTTTAAACGTTTATTCCTCCAACTTCTTCCAATTGCTCCCTGCTTCTGGCTTCTTTGTCGCTCAATTCCTCGGTTATTCCTTTTCTTTTCCTCCACCACACCACCGCTAAGTAAGCCACCAGTATTGGTGGGAGAATGTAGTAGATTATGTAGTTCAGAAGGGAAACTATGTACCACTCTACATATCTTTCAGGGGTGAGATTGAGCATAGTGGCCCACGGCATGGTGAAGTACTGCACATGGCTCCACGCGTTCATGTTAAATATGATAAGGAGAACGTTGGTGTAGTTGGTAAATATGTTCGCCAGAGGGCTCATACTCCTCGTTACCTTGAATCCCGGAACTCTCCTTGTTGTGAACGGCGGGAACATGTTGCTCCCCATGAGCCCGAAATGGTCAGTTAAGATATGTGACCAGTATCCTAACATTATTGCCCAAAACGATGTCCATCCAAGGGGAGTAAAGCCGAAAAGCATGAACCCGATGGGCGCGAATAGAATTCCCATAGTAATGCTGTGGCCCCAGCGCCTGTGCCAAGGTATGAAATCGGCCCTCACGCTTCCGTCATTCTCCGGGAAGAACGAAAAATCTGGGCCGGAGAGAATATCCACGTGTGTCACAGCGTCGTAATTGTACTTCAGGTCTGCCTTGAAGCTCGCCTCCGCGTGGGCTTTTTCTTTCGGTAGATAAGTGTTTATGTACGGCCGCTTCTCAAACCCGGAAATTATGGGGCCTATATCACAGAGAACTTTTTTATTCTCCGTGTCAAACTGCACGGTGTACTGTCTCCACTGATCAGAGGAAATTTTGATGGTGTGAAGCATCACGTTCACTTCGCGATTCTCATCGTGAGCCTGATCAATCGCTTTAGCAAGGGTATCCGCAACTTTCTGGGGATTGAGGTCCCACTCCACCATATCTACTTCGTAATCATGCCTCTGCAGGTACTTCGCAAAGCGGAAATCGATGGTGTCTGGGAGAATTCCGAATATGCCACCTAAAATTATAATCAGCACTTTGTTTTGAACAATTGCATCCGCTATCATGTTGTTTCCGTAGAACTGATTCGCAATTATCACCACGAATGTTGCCGTCGTAAGTCCTGCCAGGAAATGTGCAAATCCCTTCATGGTATCACCACAACCCCAACCAAGGTGCTACGGATATTCCAGCCATATTCAACCATATGGGCACTAGGATGACCGCTAAGCAATGCGAGCGGCGAGTATTGAAGAGAACCGGAACGAGACCTATGGCTGTTGCGATGGACATAATGATTAATCCCTGCCAAGAGGTCATGAGGTACACCAAAATAATAAGAATTACGAGAACCACTATGTTTAACGTTTTAGGATTCACCTTCGGTATGTGCCGCGCCAAGAATTTAGAGGCGTATATCACTAGGAAGAAGGAAATAACACCCGCGAGGGCTATGCCCGCATCCACTAAGTAGAACTGCTGAACGGTCTCGGGGGTGAAGAACAGGTTAATTCCCATGGCCAATGCTCCTCTACGAAGATGAAGCGTTGGAAGGAAGAACAGCGCTATGGCGCCAACGTAATAAACAACGCGGGACGCACCCATTGAAACGAGAAAGCTCTTGTCACCCTGCTGAGCAAAGGCATGAGAGCTCATGTAGCCTCCAACACCCGCCGTGACCGCAGGAATGAACGCAGCGAATAATCCTCCAACTGAACCTGCTACAGAGCCGTGAACTATTTCCTTTGGACGAACATCGACGCTCTTTTGGATGTTCTGCTCGGGAATCTCGTATTTCGAAATCAAATTGAGAATTATTGAAGAAGTGGCAAATAATCCGATGAGGGGAGCCATCAGGCTCTGGAACGCGTGTCCGGCGGGAATAAGAGTTTTGCTGAATGTTATCACTCCTAACAACCCCGCGAGGAAAAAGGTGAGATACCCAGCTAAAATGGTCTTCCACGCCTCCTTCAATCCGTGCAGTGGATTCTTATGTCTCCCGAAGTCCTTGGGGAACTCCGAGAGGAGCATGAACGCGATGACCGCGCCAATTATCCAGTGTATATTCGAAATTGCCAAATCCCAGATCACACCCAGAACACCCATGAATATGGGCACAAATATGGTGATGGCCATCACACCTACCAGCGCGCCGGTGGCTATTAGAACCACCGCTTCATGACCCTTTCTCTCCTTCAAATACCTCTGGGATGGCATTAAAACGAACATTGTTGAATCGTCAGGAGCGCTGAAATAAATGGATGGGATTGTGAATACGAAGGCGTAGCTCACCAGCATGCCTATGAGCATCAGCACCATGAGCATTGGATCTATGACCAATCCTACGGTAAAATAAAACAGAAGGAAGAAACCAATGACGTTGTAAACGTGGAGTCCCGGAAGCATGGACAGTGTTGAGCCAATTAGGGTTCCCAACACTACAAATAATATGCACAAAAGCAAGTATGTGAGCATCATGATACCACCTCCACAGAGTCCAAGGTGTATGCTCTAACTTTGATTTCCTTCTCTCCGTTGTAGAGGGTTACCATGCCCTTAACAACTAAGTTCGAGCCGTAATCTAAATGTCCATTCACGCTGTTCTCGTTTTCGATGTAAACATCGTAAGATTGGTTGTTGGCCCATAGTGTGACGAGATACCCGTAGCTCAAGGTGCGGTAATCTGCCACCACGCCTTTGAGTTCCACCAACGAGTATACTGACATATCCGAGCCGTAACTCTTCTCTTCGATAATTTTGTACTGCGAGCTCATTATTATCTCCCACCTTGGTTCCGTAATATAATCATTCTTCCTCGTTACGCTAATCTCCCAGATCCCGTGATAATTCACGAATTTTCCTTGAATCTGCACATAATCACCCACATCGTAATATTTCACCCCGTAGGATGAGTACACGGTCACATTGGTTCCGTTGTCGTTGACCATTATCGTGGAATTATCTTCATCTTTATCCACAACCTGTGCCCATTCTACGAACACATTGGTTTTGTTGTACTCCTCCGGATCTTTCATCACTTCGCTCATGTTCACTGCGATGTAATCGGAAGAATGATCCTTAGGCTGGTAAAATTCCAGGGAGCCATAGATTCTTGCGATTCCGCTTCCCAGCTTTGAAAGGTTTACCAGAGCCAAAGATGTGTAAGCATGTGGAATGAGAAGGTCAACGGAGTCGTCGATGCTCGAAATGTAGCCGAAGCTGTACTCTTTAACGCTCGTTATATTTCCTTCCACGTAAATCAACTCTCCATTCTTAAAATCCCATGGAGAAGCCATCGCAACATCTTTGAGATTCACACCCCTATACTTTCCCTTCTCAATATTGAGGAAATCCACATTGTTTATGGTGAGCGATTTTCTCGTCCCGTAAGAGAACGTGCCCTGCGCATCCACCACATCACCTATT
>JALWEL010000126.1 GCA_027014065.1 DHVE2 group archaeon | reverse complement strand
GTGTAAACTTCACCCCTTTCTATATCTTCTTCCCCTCTCTTTATCGACTCCATCATCTCCCTGTCCAAAAGAATCTCAAGTTCCTCAATTATTGAATCCATCTCCTCTCTGATGTTCTGCAACTTCCCCATTAAATTTAGCACATCCTCCTGATTCATCTCAATTATCTTCGCTTCCATACTTCACCTATCACCTCCCTCTATTTTAACCTTTTTGCCATTTCCTTTTTGCTGGCTTTTTATCCACTTTTCGTATCGCTCCCTATGTCTAATCTCCTTATATGCTTCTCGTCCCCTAACACGCTCTACCCCAAATAACCCCTTCCTTCTTACTACCTCAAACGGTATTCCCAACTTCTTTAATGCATTTCCATACTCTGTATATGAGAAATGTGTGCCTCCGCCAAAATAAGAAATTTTAGATATATCCTTACAGATCTTGAATTTTCTTCCTTTCTTAGGGTAAATATACAGAAAACCGTTGGTAAGATTGAAAACCGATTTCTTCACATTTTCTTTAGGAAAGAATCTTGAGCCAACATAGATACCTTTTATGGTGACTTTAATTACGTTGCGATATGTTTTGTACATATGCCAATATATTCCGAGTACTGCATACCATATGGCAGCAATAGCCCCTATCAGATTGAGAGTTACAGCAAAAAGATACCAATTCCAGCTTTTATTTATAATTACATTACTCCAGCCTAAAGCACACATCAAAGTAGGGACAAGGAGAATAGAAATGTAGAGTATAAGGCCATATTTTGGGTACTTTATTTTGTATTTGTCAGCATATCCTTCTTCTTCATATATTATTTGCCTGTATCTATATTTTTTCTTCATTTGTAAACCCCCTATGAAGCAATGATTAGACCAATCTGTGTGCCAACTGTAACCAAGGTTATAAGGGATAGAATTTCTTCTAAGTAACTCAGGGGCCCACCAATAAATAGATCTATCGGGTCTTCTTTTAGGGTATTCAGAAAACCAATAAATGTCAACACAGCAGCTATAGAATAAATAGCTACTTTTAGTATTTTTATCTGATCAGCATTCAAATTCAGATGTTCTTTTATCCAATTAGTAAGTATGGGAAGGGACATGTCTATCAAGAGTACGCCTATGCAGGGTGTTAAACCTTTCCAGTCCCAATGTATAGTTGTTCCCATAAATACAGTAGCAATTTGGTTTGCAAAATACTTACTTGTAACAATCTGCACAACCGGTAGAATATCACCCCAAATAGGGCTGTTCTGTGGGATGAGATACGTGAGCAATCCCATAACCGATACTATTAACCCGTTGGTTAACGCCATGCTTAAAACTGTGTTCTTTAAGAAGTTAATCATCATCTCCTTCAACACTGGGAGCACTGTCACGCTTATGATTTCATTCGCCCCTCCTGTAAATATATCCATGTATATGCCAACCAACGATGCTAAAGAGGATACCGCTATAGCCGCACCCATGCATAGCATTACTACCTTACCTGAAAATAGCGTTGATATTAGGTTTCTAACCTGCTCCGAATCACTTTCACTATCTCTCACTATACTCGCTTTTAGTTTATCAAATGATTTACTGCTGCCAAATAAAATACTGGCAACTTCAACTCCTATCTCTTTCACCCACCCTTCAGATATGCTTATTAATGGTGAAAACGCCTTTTCTAACACACTTCTTATTATGCTCTCTACGTATTGCAATATCCAATTCACCGCCCGCGCCACGGCCCTGCCGGCCTGCACCAGCGTGGCCCAAAACTGGCTCCAGAGCTCAGAAAGGACATTCAGGACAACGCCGAACGCACCGCTGAGGTTCTTCTGCACCTGTATAGAATTGCCCGCGTAATCTTCCGCATACAGCTGGATGGTTACGCTGCCCACGCCCGCCTGCAACAAAGAGGCGGAGAATTTGTGCTCTAAATCATAATGCGTATTGCCCAGTTTATTTGGCCCGTATTCCTCGCCGCTGTCCAGATCGTAGATGTGGAGCGAATAAATCCCGCCCACATCTCTAACCGCCACGTGCACAACCGCGTACACTTCCACAAACGGCGGGCTCGTGGTTGTGCGCACTTCCCACCGCAGCGTGAATTTATTTACTATGGGTGGTGTGTGGTCCACTATCAAAGGATTAAATTGATCATGAAGCCACTGCTCAGCGGCGGTTTCATTTTCTTTGTTCTTTATTGTGTCGTAATACTTGGCCGCCCACGAGTACTGCGCCCACAACAGAGGATATTCGACCACTAAAAACCGCCAGTATGATGTGTTGGATAACATTGCTTCCACGACGTCCGGGATGCTATCCCCATCTGTGTCTGTCCATACCCCTGTGGAATTGGCGTATGGCACGAGTGGGTCCAGCTCGCTCGGCGAAATATGGCGCATCTCGCTTATCGGAGTTCCGTCTGCTTTCCATCCCGTGATTATCTTCACCTCATAGCCGTTGATTTCTTTCCCATCCGTGATGTTGTCGGCATCAACATCGGGATTCTTTGTGTAGTTCACGGACATGTTCAGCACCTGCTCATCGCTCCAATCCCTGTGTATCTCTCCAAGCCGGTTCTCCCAGTAGCTGAGTTCCGCACCGTCGTTTATCCCGTCATGGTCAGTATCTGCATCCTGAATGTTCAGCCCGTGCTTTGACTCGAAAAGGTTGCTCAGCCCGTCATGATCCAAATCGCCCAGAGCGTCCAGCGGGTCGTAGGGATTGAGGTGGTTCTGCAGTTCCACCGCAGTGCGGAGGCCGTCATTGTCATCGTCTTTGTCATAGATGTCTGGCGTGCCATCGTGGTCGAGGTCTTCCGCTGGGTCACGCTGGTAATCCTCCAAATTGGTAAGACCGTCGTGGTCAAAGTCTGCGGAGGCGTCGCTGCTGTTTGCGGGATTGAGATAGTTCCCTGCGCTCCAGTTCCTCGTATCGTGGTAACGCACCCAGTACGCTAACCGATATTCGTATGAGTCGGGAAGATTATCACCATCATAGTCCTTTGAATGCAATATTACGCTCCAGAGATTTGCCGGGATCTTCAACATGCTCAAATTCTGCACCTCCCGGCCATCCGGCACGCCGTCTCCATCGTAGTCCCACGTGTGCAGAATTGCGCTCCAATCGCCCTGCGGGATGCCCACAAACATATGCTGTTTAGAGGATATTCTCATCTCCCTCCCCTCTAAGGTCATTTCAGTATTTCTTTTTAAGTAATTCGTATATGTTC
>JALWEL010000125.1 GCA_027014065.1 DHVE2 group archaeon | reverse complement strand
CTTTACAGGTTTGATTTTTCTTATCTCTTTTACGAAATCCACTATATCTTTGTGCATTGTCGGCTCTCCTCCCGTGATGCACACTCCATCAATCCAATCCCCCAACTCCTCGACTCTGGCAATTATCTCCTCTTCATCGTATCTTTCCCCCATCTTCTCGGTAACCAGATAAAAATTGTGGCAGAAGGGGCAACGGAAATTGCACCCGTAGGTGAACACCGTCGCCACTATCTTCCCTCGCCAATCCACCATGGAATCGGGTTTGAATCCAGCGATGAGCATATTCATCACATCAGAACCAATTTTATTTTTTCCTTCTTTTCCACGGAAAATCCTTTGATTTCCGGTGTTTCCACATCTTCCACTATTTCCCTGTACCTTTTCCACCTGCTCTCGCGCTCCATGGCGTTAAGATTGAAGGTGACCCTCTCCGAAAACTCTTCCTGCTTTCCGTTGTTCCACGATTCCACCGGCCTGAAGTAGCCCACAACCCTCGAATAAACCTCCGTTTTTCTGCCGCAGTAAGGGCAAGTCCACTGCTCACCCGGAAGGTATCCATGCTCGGGGCATATGGAAAACGTGGGGGTTATTGTAAAGTATGGAATTTTCGTGTTGTTCGCTATCTTCCTTGAGAATGCTTTGGCACTCTCGGCGCTTATTCTCTCCCCCAAATACGCATGAAAGACGGTACCTCCAGTGTAAAGACTCTGCAAAACCTCCTGATGGGATAGGCTCTCCATTATGCTCGCCTTGTACTCGGCGGGCAGCCATGTGGAATTCGTCAGATACGGCTCGTCCTCGCCAGATGTGTAAATATCATCGTACATCTGCCGATCGAGCCTGGCCAGACGATAGGAGGCGCCCTCGGCGGGCGTGGCTTCCAGATTGTAAAGATTTCCCGTCTCATCCTGATACAATTTCAGCACTTCCCTCATGTACTTGAGGGTTTTCACGGCAAATTTCAACCCCTCTTCCTCGTATATTCCGATACCGAAAAGATTCATTAGAGCTTCGTGCATGCCGATGAGCCCTATTGTAGAGAAGTGATTGTTGAAGTGCCCTAAATAAACCTTCGTGAAAGGCAATAGCCCGCGCCGCAGATTCTCGTTCACTATTCTTCTCTTTATTTCCAAACTCTCCTTTGCCAAATTCATATAATGCAGCAATTTTTCGAAGAATTCATCTTCATCCTTCGCCTCATAACCCAGCCTATTGAGATTGATCGTTACCACACCTATTGATCCGGTTAACTCCCCAGAGCCGAACAACCCGTTTCCACGGCTCCTCAATTCGTTGATGTCCAACTGCAAGCGGCAGCACATGGCACGTATGCTCCTGGGATCCAAATCACTACCTATGTAATTCTGGAAATAGGGTATTCCGTATTTTGCGGTCATCTCGAATATTCTGTTGGCTATCTCACCATCCCAGTCAAAATCCGGAAGAAGGTTGTAAGTGGGAATCGGGAACGTGAATATTCTCCCATTGGCATCCCCGTGCATCATAACCTCAATGAATGCTTTATTTATCATGTCCATCTCTTCTTGGTATTCCCCGTAAGTGCTTTCCAATTCTTCTCCTCCAACTACGGCGTGCTCTCCGCCCAAATCATCCGGAGGTATAAGGTCAAAGGTGAAGTTAGTAAAGGGTGTTTGAGAGCCCCATCTTGAAGGAATATTCAATCCGTAAATCAGACGCTGCATATTCTGCTTAACTTCCCTGTATGAAAGAGAGTCTGCCCTCACGAAAGGAGCAAGGTACGTGTCCAAACTGCTGAACGCCTGCGCCCCTGCGAATTCCATCTGCATGGTTCCCAAGAAATTTATTATTTGGGCAACGGCCGTGTCCAGATGCTTCGCCGGCTTTGCATTTATCTTTCCAGGTACTCCGCCAAATCCCCTCAACAAAAGGTCCTTTAAGTACCACCCTGCGCAATAGGGGATGATCCCGAAAGAGAGATCATGAATGTGGAAATACCCCTTTCTATGAGCCTCAGATATTTCTCGGGGATAAACTCTGTTAAGGGTGTATTCCTTTATCACTTCTCCTGCCGCATGAAGCATCAGCCCCGAGAAAGAGTACGAGGTGTTGCTGTTCTCTCTGACTCGCCAGTCCTTCTGCTCTACATATCCAGATACCACATCATTCCAGTTCATATCCCTCTGGATATTTTCGAAAAATAAAATAATTTTTTTGAGCATTACTGATAATTATCCTTTCTCAAATCCCCAATCAATTCTGCTAACCGAGTTGGTAAAATAAATTTGAAAAAAATCAAGTTAACTTTAATCACTTTCCTTGCAGTTCATATCCACGCAAATCTTCCAGTCCTTTCGTCCTTTTTTCCGTATTATAACGACTGGCGCGCCGTTGCAGCACGTCTCGCCAGTGGGAATTACCTGCCCCTTCTGCGGAAGCGGATAAGTTACATCGCATTTGGGATAATTAGAACAGCCAATGAACCTCTTTCCGTTGCGAGATTGTCGAATGACTAAATCCCCTCCGCACTTAGGGCATTTGCCCACCACATCTTTCTTCTTGTTGTACTCGCACTTCGGATTTAAACATCTTACCTCGGGGCTCTGGCCCTTGCGTATTACCTTAATTAAGGGGAGACCGCAAACCGGGCATTTCTCTTTCAGGAATTCAACTTTCCCAGTGGATGGAAGATAATAAAATTTATCCCCATCTGGAGATTTGCAAACAACCACGTTTTTGCGATGGTAATATATCAATTTTCCTCCATCGGGGCATTCTCCAATCTCGCTATTCATGGATTTCTTCATGTTTCCTCCGAAATCCTCCTTGCTCTCGTGCAATTTCTTGATTATCCCAACGAGCATCTCCTTGGATTCCTCGATCACTTCGTCCATCTTCCTCTCGCCCTTCTCTATCTTATCCATGTCGATTTCTAACTTTGCGGTCATATCAGGGTGAACCACATCCACTTCGTGCTTCATCAGATTCTCCACCAATGCACGACCAACGGGAGTTGGCACCAGAGGATTGCCCCTCACATAGCCCCTATCGTAGAGTTTCTGGATGATCTCGGCCCTCGTGCTCTTGGTTCCCAAGTTCAATCTCTCCATCTCCCTCAGAAGCGAGGATTGGGAGTACCTCTTGGGCGGCTGCGTTTCTTTTTTCTCCTCCTTAATTTCTTTCACCTTCACCCGGTCTCCTTTCTTAAGCTCGGGAATAACCTTCTCTTCGAATTTCACATACGGATAGTAATGGAG
>JALWEL010000124.1 GCA_027014065.1 DHVE2 group archaeon | reverse complement strand
TTGTAGTTTTGCTGATAACTTTATTTTTCCTTGCGTTTTCCCTGAATCCGAACAATTTGGCTTACTTAATCGGGGCCTACGGCTCCTCGCTCACCTCGCCCATATTGGCGTATCGGTTTTTCATGAGAGAATTGAAAGAAAAAAGAGAGCTGGCGGAGGCATTTGGCTATGGGATATAAAATCAAGGAGGAGAAGAAGAGGAACATCGGGAACCTGCTCAAATTCAAGCATGAAATCGGGAAAAATTACATCAAGACGGAGAGCGGGAAATACGTCAAAGTGATATTGCCGTACGAATATCCAAAAAATATCTATTACGGGTTCCTGAAAGAGTTCATATCCTCCAAGTTCTCCACGGACATCGGAATATATTTGGAGCGGATGGAGGACGATTACGCATTGCGGCTGATTCAGAGAGAACTGAGTACCGTTCTAACCGAATTGCATACCACGGATCCGACTTCGTACAAGTATTCAAAATTGGCACTGGAAAAAGAGAGCGCGGAGCAGCTGCGAGACCTTATTTCTGCGAGGTTATCCCATCTGTATAAGGCTATATTCGTTGTTTCTGCGAGGGGCAACACGTACAGCGATGCCAACGACCTCTATGAGCGTCTATTATCCCGTTTCAGAGCTTTAAATTTCAGCGTTATTGAGGGTATATACCGAGTTTGGGAGATTTTCAAGCACACGGCGCCAATTATGGATGTGAGAATTCCGTATCACAAGGGGAGGGTGATTCACACCGATGTGGCCACGGCTCTATTTCCCTTCGTATCCGCCACGTATTCGGTCATGGGCAAAAACGCTATACTATTCGGTTTGAACGCCAACAACGACACACCGGTATTCGTGGATCGATTCGTACTCTCCTCTTACAACATGCTCATATTCGGTAAGACTGGAAGTGGAAAATCATACTTCGAGAAGCTCACCATGGTTCGCAGTAAAATGAACGACCCCGAGGTGCTGATTTATGCCATAGACCCGCTGGGAGAGAACGGAGCGCTGTTTGAAGCGATGGGTGGTAAGAGCATCCGCCTCTGGAATCCAACAGGCGAAGGTGCAATTTTAAATCCCCTCGACCCGAGGCTGGGCGAGACGATACACGAGAGAGTGGACGGCGTGATAGCCACTCTTTCCACTCTTTTCAACATGACCGACGAGGAAGCTGCTCTGATGGACGTAGTTCTCACCAAATTATTCACGGAGAGGGAAGAAGAGTTAATAATGAGCGATGTAATTGCAGAGATGGAGAAGACGCAGGGATTATCGAGGTTGAGAAATGCAATGCGAATATTTGAAGAGGGCTCGTTGTCTTTTCTCAACAGGAGGAGCAACATAAACATCGGCGAGGAGAAGTATGTAAATTTCGATTTGAAAGGAACACCTGACCGATTTCTTCCGTTCTTCATGTTCATGATTTCAGCCTTCGTATATTCTCAAATTCGCAGTGAGAAAAATATAGGGAAAAATAAACTGTTTTACATCGATGAGGTGCACCACATCTGGAAATACGATAAATGCGCAGAGCTCCTCGAGTGGATGGCGAGGCACACGAGGCATTATAAAACTAGCATGGTTCTTCTGACTCAGAGCGCCAACGACGCGTTTGTGAACGAGCACACTCGCGCTATCATGGAAAATGCAAAGATTCACCTTCTCCTCTATCACGATAACCTTTCTGATGAGACGAGGCAATTCTACAAGCTCCTTCCCTATGAGGAAGATTATATCCTTCAGGCGCACAGCGGAAAGGGTTACGGATTCTCCACAGGATTGTTAAGGGTGGACATGGTGAAAATTCCGCTCAAAATATACGCGAGCGAGGAGGAAGATAAGTATTTGCAGACTTGACCTTAGAACACCCGGCTACCCGGGCCCACGATACCCTTCACTCTAGCACCGGGTGCAATAGCCGTGTGTGCTCCGATCATCGTTCCCACATCGATACTTACGTTTATTCCAGTGTGCACATCATCGCCCATGATCACGCCCAACTTCCTGCGCCTCGTGTCGACTATTTTTCCTTTCACCGCAACTTTGATGTTCTTCTCATCCAGGCGCAAATTGGCAATCTTTGTTCCCGCGCCTAAATTGCAGTTCTCGCCGATTATTGAGTCGCCAACGTAGTTGAAATGCGGAACCTTCGAATGGTTCATTATCACAGACGCCTTAACTTCGCAGGAGTTTCCAACATGGCAGTTGTTCCCGATGACCGTGTAAGGTCTTATGTACGCGTTGGGACCTATTTTGCAGTTTTTCCCAATGAGCACAGGGCCTTCTATGTATGTACCGCTGAGAATTCTCGTTCCTTCTCCGATGCAAACTCTTCCCCGTATGGCAACGTTTTCTTCTATCTCACCATTATTTTCGCATTCCATTTTTTCAAGAAAAGCCCTATTCGCATCAAGGATGTTCCATGGCATTCCTATATCCATCCAAATTCCTTCGTGCTTGACGATTTTCACCTTTTCTTCCTTCGCGAGCATGTTTATTCCGTCTGTAAGCTCTATCTCTCCCCGTGGCGATAATTTCACATTTTTAAGGTGCTCGAATATCTTTCGGGTGAAGACGTACACGCCCGCATTTACCAATCCTTTTGATTTCGGCACTTTTTCTCTTATTTCTTTCAGGTATTCCTCGCCTATAAGCAATCCGTACTGCTCCGCATTCTCGCGGTGAATTCCCAGCACCGCATTATCATATTTTATGAGCTCTTTTATTGCATCTCCCGAGAAGTACAGATCCCCATTCACAACTAAAAATCTCTCCTCATCGAACTTGGATGCGTGGAGCACGGCGTCTCCTGTGCCACGTCTCTCTTTTTGATACACGTACTCTATTTTCGTATTTCTGTATGAATCTCCGAATCTTTCGGCTATCTGACGCCCCTCGTAGCCAATGAGAATTCCTATATTGCTGATTCCCGCATCAACGATAGAATCGAGAATGTGCTCAATTATTGGCTTGTTTCCTATGGGAATCAATGGCTTCGGCCTTGTGTCTGTCAGGGGCCACATCCTCGTTCCTTCGCCGGCGGCAAGAATGAACGCACGCATAAGAGCAGAAAAGAGAGAAAATATAAAAATATTCCATAGCGATTTAGTGCTCATTAAATAACTGGCTCATTTGGATAATTCTCTTAAAATTTTTTCCATTATTCTCTTCCCCTCGTCCATATTTTCATGTTCCACCGTAACACGTACTTTCGGCTCTGTGCCGGAGAAGCGTATTAAAAACCAGCCATTGTCGAGGCTAACGCGGTAACCGTCGATATCATTTACCTCTCCGTATTCACTCACAATCTTCTTAACTTTTTCTTCCGTTTCC
>JALWEL010000123.1 GCA_027014065.1 DHVE2 group archaeon | reverse complement strand
CCGTGTACGAGAGAGTTGTGTTCGACATAGGCATTCCTTCAATGTCCTTCAACGCCACAGATGTGGTGGTTGTGGCAGGATTCACGAGACCCAGCGGTTTGCACAGGCAGATAAGAAAGGTTGTGCAGATTTCCGAGTACCTGAAGGGCAGCGATGGAGAGTTCCAAGACCTTATGGTGTTCGACATGCGCGAAGGAATATTAAAGGAGACTGATGTTCTCTACGAGGGAAGCACGCTCATAGAGAGCATAGCGAAAGCATGGGGTATGGATTACGAAGACGCCGTGGATAACATAAGATTAAGGGCGAAGATAAAGGCGGCCATGGTGAAGAGAACGATAGAGACGGGAAACAACGCTTATCTGAGCCATTACTGGATTAACGCTGGAAACAACAAGATGTGGGAACTGATAGCAAGGGAAGTTGAAGAAGAGGGAGTCGTTGACCACGAGAAAGTCTATGAAAGATGGAAGGACTGGTTCCTGGGTCGGTGATGTGGGATGCTTTATGAAAAATTATGCCTCAAGGTGAACCTTCTTTTTAAGGAGCAATCAGAGGCATTTAGAGCCAAGTGGGAAGAGGACAGAAAGAAAAAGGTAGACGAGGCACGGAAAAAGTACCTGAAAGCTGAGGAAGAGTACGAAAGTATAATGAGTGTCTACAAGAAAGACGACATCAATTACAAAAAGGCTTACAGCAAATACATTCAGGCATTCTCCAGGTATGTGAAAGCTCAGACCGAATACGATAGGAATGACTTCGCCCAGACCATAAAGTTCGCGAGGATAAATGTGGAACCGCATCAGATAATATTCTTCGGTCAGATATTCCTCATTTTTTCAATTCTGTTTTTGATAGTTTTAGACTTGATAATATTCCTCTTGAGTCACTCCCTGATAATGACCCTGGTGGCTGTTCTCGGATCTCTCATAATACCATTCATTGGATACGCTTTCATAGTAAATTATCCATTTACGAAAGCGAATAGTTTAAGGATTAAGATGCTTGGCTTCATGCCGGAGGCTGTTAGCTACATGGTTATGTCCCTGTACCTAAATCCTTCTCTTGAGCACGCGGTGGCATTTGCAAGCGAGAACACCGAAGAGCCTTTGGCCACAGATCTTAAGAAAATTCTTTGGGGCGTGTATCTCAGAGAGTACGATACAATCGAAGAGGCGTTCGTGAAATTCGCGTACGAGTGGGGACAGTGGAACGATGGATTTAAAAGAGCGCTATACACTTTGAGAGTCTCATCAATGAGATCTACAGAGAGGGAAAGAAAGGAAACATTAGAT
The DNA here is from genome assembly GCA_027014065.1 of DHVE2 group archaeon. GTDB lineage: Archaea > Thermoplasmatota > Thermoplasmata > Thermoplasmatales > Aciduliprofundaceae > JAADDK01. The sequence goes on along the minus strand of JALWEL010000123.1, from coordinate 2,068 downwards.
AAAGCTTCGGAAATAATAATGGAAAGCTCCAAAAGAGATTTAATTGCCTATGCGGAATCCCTATATGTGCCCACAATGATTCTTTTCTCCATAGGCGTGATGCTTCCTCTCATTTTAGCGTCACTTCTTCCAATTGCCCCAATAGGCAAAGATCTCACGTGGCTCATAGTACTACTTTTTGACGTCATCATTCCGGCCATGTTCTACGTATATGCCAAAAAAATAATCACTGAGAAGCCTGTATTAACCACTCCGCCAGACTTAAAGGTACATCTTACTAAAACTGAGAAAAACACAGTGATAATAATTTCGATCCTGATTGGTGCACTATTTGGATATCTTGGGTTGAGGAGTTTCGATTACGTGACATCTTCGTTCTTACTGTGGGCCATTTCCATACCTATAGCCATTTACCTATTCGTGACTTCGTATCCCATGAAGACAGAGCATGATATGTTGGTAGAGATGAACGACGACTTCCCGGATGCTCTTTTCAACGTGGGGAGCAGGGTTGCTGAGGGTGAGCCCTTTGAACTGGCGCTTAGGAGAGTTGTGGACCTGATGCGAGGAAGTGCCATTGAAATACTTTTCAGGAGGATTCTCTACTCTCTAAAAACTACCAGGGACAGCCTGGAGGAAATTCTGTTTGGCAAGGATGGAATACTCATGGACAAATCCACCAAGGTCATTAATACCACTATGAGGGTCACCTTAGATGCTCTCAAAAAGGACAATGTAACGGCGGGAGGAATGATTATCAATATCGCGTCGCATCTGAGAGAGATGAAGGGAATAGAGAGGGACATGAAAACCAAATTGGGAAGTGCCACAGGAATGATGCAGCTTACCGCTCTTTTCTTTGCACCCATAACAATTGCAGTTACACTGGTGCTCTACGCGGTTATATTGGGTAAATTGGAGCAGGTGGCAAATCTTCTACCTAACAACTCAATGTTTTCCATAGGATTTCTAAAAATTCAGCACATGTCTGCGTACACGTTCTCCATAATTATGCTTGTGTACGTGTTCCTTACAGTGCTTATTACAGGGTATTTCTACACTAATGTCATGTACGGTGATGATCCAATACAGAACAGATTCGAGCTCGCGAAGATGCTTATAATTGCGCCCATACTGTACACTATCTCGCTGTATTTCATGAACAACTTCTTTGCAGGATTCTTATAATTTTTTATCCTCTCACCACTTTTAAATCGAAGTGATGACCCATCACAGATACATCTATCTTATCCTGGTTTATTCCAGGAGGGAGATATACATTTCTTATGTTCAGGTGCGCGTACCCATGTGAATCGGTGGCGGAGCTCTCGCTGGTTATTCCGCATCCAGATATGGTTACCCACACATTAGTTGCGGGTTTTCCCTGCTTTTCCACTAATATTTCCAAAATCACGGATTGCGAGGTATCGTAATAGGCATATCCATTCTCTTCTATTGTACAAACTATTTCATTTATCTCTTTTCCACCGATGAAGTAATGCACCGATACTTCGCTCTCTGGTGGTGGCATGGACACGAAAAAATTCAAAATTACTATGAGAGCAATCATGGCAACTACAGATAGGATTACGATGTACAGGATTATTGTCCCCACTCCACCATCCTCTTTGCTTTTATACAACCCCATACATCTCGCATAATTTTATTTTATTTTAGTTTTTCCCTCAAATGCTTGCATCTAACGTCGCTAAAACTTATATATCTAAACAATAATTACCCCCTCGCTCTGGAATGCGGGTGTGGCGAGCATCTTTGATGCGAGCTCATCCGCGAATGCGGGTGTGGTGTAGCCTGGTATCACGAAGCCCTGCCACGGCTTTGACCCGGGTTCGAATCCCGGCACCCGCACTGTGAAGGGGGCTCCGCCCCCTTTCAAAACCCCCATTAATTTTTTTGGTCGCTGGAGTTGATAAGAACCCGCTGGAGGTTCTTAGAGCCCCTTTCTTAAAAAGAAAGGTGCCGCTGCCCTGCTTCGCAGGGCGTGCTCGCATCTTCCGAGGCTCGTTTACCCCCAAAGAAATATTTTATGGCGGCAGGAGGTTATAGG
>JALWEL010000122.1 GCA_027014065.1 DHVE2 group archaeon | reverse complement strand
ATCGTCGGAGACCGATATTTCTTTCAATTCTCCCCTAATCTTGCGGCAGTGACAGCCATCTACTGGAATCATAAACATGTATGCGGTTACTGCAGCCAAAAACACCACAATTATCATGGCAATCTCCAGAGCAATGGCGGTAGATTTTTTCATTTTTCTCCCCCCAGAGCCGCTGAGAGATAGCTTTCGTATCCGACAACTTCTATACGAACATAATCGCCAGATGTGAATTCTTTGGAACTGGAATGCACGATGAGGTAGTCTCCCGAGTCCACGACTCCGTTCCCGTTCAAATCATAGATGCTGGCGGAATATCCCCCTGATTTCCAAATCCCCTCGGAGGAATTGTACTTCAAATTCATTACCTTTCCGGAGAGATTGAGCGCTATTTGAATATGCCTCAGTCCATCTACACGATTTGGGTACTTGAGTGATATGACGAATTTCACCGTGCGGTTATCACCGGATATGCTAAATTGTAGCAATTTACCCTGCACCGGCCCGGTGCATGGACAACCGCCCATACCATGGGTCATCATATACACCAACGCCGCAGCACCGAAGGCGCTCCCGAAAACAATCGCGGAGAGAAGCAGAACAACAATCTTTTTCATGAGCCCACCTTCAAAAAAAGGGGAGAAAATCAGAGCTGTATCTCGCCGCCGCTGGACGTGCCGTGGTATCCCACGATGCTGAACAGTACCTTATCTCCAGTTACAAAATCCGGCGGATTCGCCGAAGCATCATCTTTCACTATGTAAACCCACAGGCGGTCTCCATCGCTGAATTTGCCGTTTGCATCTAAGTCTATTAGCTTTGCCTCGTAATGCCATTTCCCTCCAGATGTGGCGTTAGTCCAGATATCTTTGCTTACATTGTACATTAAGGTTGTTATGTTGTTTTCAACCACAATTGTTATTCTCACATTAGATTTAGAGATTGTGTCAGGTATGGTCATCGTAATTGTGAAATTTACACTTTTATCATACGACTTTTGAGGATCTTCTGTTAAACTACCTGTAAGCTTTGCAGTAGATGCTGTGCCATTTAACAAATTTCCGCTCACCAAGACGTACAAAGTAGCCGCTAAAACCACTGTTATAGCCACCATCAAAATTGTAGCAATCACCGGACTGACGCCCTCCTCTCGAGCCATTGCAAGCACCTCAAAAAATAAAAAAATAAAGGTGGAGTTAAGGTAGAGTTTTCTGGGCGTTACCGCTATATCCGCTTATCGATATGGCTACAAGAGCTCCATGGGTTACTGCGGGATCATTTATCACAAGCATGTCTCCATCCGATAGTTTTCCATCGCCATCAAGATCCATCAGTGACACATTTCCACTAGCTATCTTTTTACCACCTACTGTAACAGTTACCTTGCTCATATCAACCGAGCTGGGATTGCTCATTGCTACATTCAAAGCCACTTTGTGATTGTCGATATCAGATTGCTGTGGATTCACACTCAGATTCATTACAAGCTTGTTCGTTCCGCCTGTTCCCATTCCTGCGACCATTATGTACACGGTCGCTGCCAACACTACCGTGATAGCCACCATCAGGATGGTAGCGATCACGGGGCTCACGCCTTCTTCCTTCTTCATTATTTTCTTCATTTTGTTCAGTCCTCCTGCCCACACAGGGGCTAAGAAATACATATTCATTTTAATACTTAAAATTTTCGCAAAATTTGTTGATATTTTTCGCTGAGTTTTCGTGACATTTGTTATCACGGGGCGTGAAATTTAATTTCCAAAAAATATTTTTATGTTGGGTGCAAATTCTCTCGATGGCGGGATAAAATAAAAAGGTTTAAATCCCACAGGGAGATAACCGCCCATGTACATTATCGTCATCGGTGGCGGCAGAGTTGGGGAGTATCTTGTGAGCATGCTAATCGAAGAGGGCCACGATATAGCTCTAATCGAGCAGGACCCGGAGAAGGCGAATCATATGGCGGAAAATTACGATATTCTCGTCATTAAAGGTGATGGTGGAGATGCAAAGTACTTAGAGGATGCGGGGATACACAAAGCGGATGTTTTGGTGGCATGCACTGGACACGACCAGATTAACTTCGTCGCATGCCAGCTTGCGAAGAGCACGTACAACGTTCCCAAGGTGATTGCGAGGACTACAAACCCAAGCAACAAAGTTCTTTACGAAAAGTTGGGCGTGGACGTGGTAATAAGCACCACCGAGGCGGCGGCAAAGGCCATTTACGCTGGAATAAAGGGATTCTCCGCGGTTCTAACTTTCAGCGGGGACGTTGAGTTGATATATGCGACAATAAATAAACATTCTCCGTTAGTGAACGCGAAGGTGAAGGATATCCACATGCCGTGGGGTAGCATACTTGCCGCAATACTCAGGGAAGGAGACATAATTGTGCCCACTGAAGATGTCACGATAAAGGAGAACGACGAGATTGTGATTATCAACAAGAAGGGTGTGGAAAATAAGGTTCGAGATTTAATAACCGGAAAGTGAGACGATGAGAGCGTGGTACTTTGTACTGAAACTTACCACGTACATAACTCCCTTCATGATCTTCGAGTCCGCTTACGCCTTAATAGCCGATAAAAATGTGATTATTTCCCTCTCTTTTCTCTTTCCTGCAATCTGGATTCTGTTCGTATGGAGCCTCGTTATGAACGAAAAACCCCCAGAGAAACTCACGCTCAGAGAATCTTTCAAGATTGCCGCCGGGGGCTGGCTTCTCATGTCGTTTATTGGCGGAATCCCTTATTTTCTCTCAGGTTACCTCTCTCCATTGGATGCGTGGTTTGAGAGCATGTCCGGATTCACGGCTACGGGATTAACGATGTTCACCGATGTGGAATCTCTCCCGAGAAGCATACTTCTCTGGCGTTCGCTTACGGAGTGGATTGGAGGAGTCGGGGTTATTGCCCTTTTCCTCTCGGTTATGTACCGCACCAGCAGAGTTGTGCAGAATCTTTATTTCGCAGAAGGAAGAAGCGACAAGACGGAACCAACGATAATCGGAACCGTAAGAAAGATTTGGCTTATTTACGTTTTTTACACTTTCTTCTTTGCGTTCATATTCTTTCTATTGGGCGCCCCGATTTTCGATTCGATAAACATCGCAATGACCGCTTTGGCCACCGGTGGCTTTGCGGTGACGAATAATAGCATAGCTGCCTACTCACCATGGCTCGCATTTGCCATGATTTTCGCTATGGCATTCGGTGGGATATCCTTCGTGTCACACATAAACCTATTCAAAGGCCGAATCCGAGATTTCTTCACAATTGAGGTTAAAGCCATGCTGGTTATCGTTTCCATATTTATTCTCATGATGGCTCCTCACCTTATGCTTAACGGCGTGGATTTCTGGAGCGCCCTCCTGCAGAGCAGCTTTCACATAGTTTCCGCCCTAACAGGAACGGGATTTGACATCTCTGATTTATCAACCCTTTCCGACTACGATAAAACAATATTGACCATTTCGATGATTTTCGGCGGGGCTTATGGCTCCAACGCTTCCGCGTTGAAGTTGATACGTGTCATTGTTCTATTTTACGGGATTTTCTGGTACATAAAAGTAAGATTGGCTCCGCGGAGCGCGATTATTCCCTTCAAAATCGGAAAAAAGGTATTCGAGCCCACGGAAGTCAGAGACGTGTCCATCTACACCACAACGTATCTCTTTTTCCTGCTTATAGGCGCAACTGTATTCATGCTCTACGGACACTCTCTCGCGGACTCGCTATTCGAGGTGGCAAGCGCCGAGGGCAACGTGGGGTTGAGCGTGGGCATCACCTCACCTTTTATGCCGTGGGTGGAAAAAGTTGTTCTCATTTTGGAGATGTGGTTCGGGCGCTTGGAGATATTCCCCGTGCTTTTGATGTTGGCCGATTTCTTTAAGAGGTGATATCCCCCGACATTAACAGCACCTCTCATAGTTCAAGGTGCCTGACCCTGTCGGGGGTTTTTATGCGGCATCATCTGGCCCGTGCTTCACGGTGCGATGACACATCACCCTCTGCCGGGGGCCCTGATGCCGTTCATTCATTCTCGCTTTGCATATATACTTTTTCCTAAGGGTAGATAAGGCAATATTTTTTTATATTTATTTAAGCATGCGGGTAGGGGTGAAATTATGATTTCGAACGGAAAAAAGAAAAAAATTGGGGTTCTGTCTGTGGCGGTGGTCACTTTTGTTATAACGGCCAGCCTTTTGCTATTGCTCGCACCTCAACAGCACATAACCCCGAGTGGCTTTGTACTGGGAGAACCGGTGCCTTTCGAGAAAAGTTACAACAGAGAACTGTCGAATCCGTCGAAGTTTGTTAGATACGCCAATCCAGATGAAAAAATAGATGTAACCATTGGGCTGAAGTGGAGAAACGAAGCTCAGCTTGATGATATGCTCAAAAATATGAATGACCCTCATTCCCCGATGTACCAGCATTTTTATACGTGGGAAGAATTCAAAGAGCAATACGCACCTCCAGAGGAGATTTACAACGCTCTTATTTCATGGTTAAAGGAAAACGGGCTCCATATAAAATCAACCACGCCCCTTCGAAATGCTGTAACCATACATGATACGATGGGAAACATAGGCAGAGTATTCGGTGTCAAATTTGGGGTGTACAGGGGAGATGGAATTTTCCTCAAAAAGTATTATTACGCTCCGATTTCTCCCCCTGAAATACCCGCCAATTTAGCGCCCTATATAATTGGCATCGACGGAATTAATTCGGCCAGGGTGTTCCACCTCAATTTCTGGACAGACACAAACACCGCCGATTCTTCATCCCAGGCGCTTTACGGCTCATCCGCGCCCTCATATGTTAGGGGTCTAACCGGTGCGGATTTAGAATACATTTACGGGGTGACGAAACTCTTTAACAATTCGGCGAGCGGAGCGGAGAGTTCGCAGCACATATTTCCCACCCACGTGAGAGTTGCCACAGTTCTCTGGGAGGGTACAAACTCCACCGGATATCAATTTGCACCCTTTGATCGCTCCAACGTGCTCACCTATTATCAGGATGTCACGCCCGATTGGATCCAGCAAGAACTTCAAAGTGAAATTGGAGAGAAAACTTCCGAGATTGGGTGGTATTCCCCCAATCCTCAGGCGGCACCTCCGAGCAGCGATGTGGATGGAAATGTGAATGTGGAAAACGAGCTTGACTTGGAGATGGTGGGCACATTAGCTCCCGGCGTCAATGTCACTCTGGTGTACAGCAATGGCAGTTATTACAGCAATGGATTTCAATCCACAAGCGTTCCTGGAGAGGAAGATTTTCCTGATCAGGAGTACAATTACATACTGAATACCCTTGCTGAAATGACCGACAGACCGTTAGTGGCTGTCAGCAATTCCTGGGGTGCAGTTGGCAATTACTCAATGAATTCCGCAAATTCGGTTACAATGAGCGATGTGAAAGCCCTCAACGCTTTGGGTGTATCCGTTCTCGCGTCCAGCGGTGATGCTGGAAACAACACACCATCGTGGCCCGCGGAAGCCGCATTCGATAATTATGGATTTCTGGCCATAGGCGGTACAACCTTGGTACCCAACGGGGTGGATAATTCAGATACTCTGCCCTCCGATGTGCCGCTGAAAGCCGAAAATTTGGATAAAAGCAATCCCAGATTTGCGGAGTACGTGTGGTATGACATAGTTCAGTCTCTATTCGGAACCCAGACAAGTGGTACTGAGTGCGGAGTTACAAGCGCGTACCCTGAGCCATCGTGGCAAAACGAGACCATCGGAACAGGTTGGGGTGGCAGGGTAACAGCGGACATATCCGCGATAGGAAACAGAACGATTATTCTCACCTCTGTGCAATCGTTATTCGGGTTGCAATCAAATGTGTGGTATGCTCAGGGGGGAGGCATTGCAGGTACCTCTGTGTCTTCTCCGGTAATGGCCGGAATATTCGCTGATATGGCGGAGTACTACGGAAGAGAATACGGAGTAAGAGGGTTCGGGTTCTTTGCACCCACAATATACCATTTGGGGTACGATTTCTACCACAACGGTATGTACTCAGATTCTCCGCCTTTCACAGATATCACAGAGGTGTATCCCTCTTCGTATCCTGCACCCCCTAAGGTTGGCTACGATATGCCCACTGGATGGGGTACTATAAACGCCTGGAATTTCATCCACGACATAGGATTCAGAATAACAAGTGAGGAAGCGAAATTAGTGGTAAATCCCGGCTCATCCGGAGTGTTTCACCTGAAGGTGTGGTTCCCCTACGGATGGAACACCACCGTAGGACATTTCGAGGTATACGGGTTACCATCGGGAGCAATGGGTAGCTTTGATAAAGAGTATGTGGATGCCCCCGGGTGGGAGGACAACTCTACAGCATCATCGAATCTACAGCTAACCATAGCCACAACATCTTCCACATCCACGGGAATTTATACAATCTACGTTGTAGCGCATACCTACAATGCGAGCACCGGACAATATGGGAATCTCACCTACAACCTTACTCTGACTTTACAGGTGGGCGAGAATGTACCGGAGTTTCAGAGCACTGGCTTATCGGTGATCGTGGCTGGGATGACAATAGGCATAGCGGTAATTTACAGAAGGAGAGAGCGGTTGCGGAATTAATACCCCCTTTTATTTTTTATTGGGAGAAAGATTTAAGGCTATGTTCGCATACCCTTCCGCATGTACGAGGTAAGGTTTCACGGAAGAGGCGGTCAGGGCGCCGTTACTGCGGCGAACATCCTGGCTATTGCTGCAATGAAACAGGGATTTTACTCGCAGGCGTTTCCGTACTTCGGAGTCGAAAGAAGAGGTGCGCCTGTGCAGGCATTCACGAGGATCGACGATAAGAGAATCGACTTGCGCATGAACGTTTATAACCCGGATGCAATAGTAGTCTTAGACCCCACACTAATGGCAGTGGTCGACGTAACCAAAGGTTTGAAAGAAGGGGGAATAATAATTATCAACACATCCAAGAAGCCCGAGGACTTCGACTTCCCCGGATTCAAAGTGGCAACGGTTAATGCGACGGAAATAGCGTTGAATCACAAGTTGGGCTCTCAGGCGGCGCCCATAGTGAACACTGCAATTCTAGGCGCTTATTCCAGGGCCGTGGGGAACGTGAAGATCGATTACATCCTGGAGGCAATCAGGGAAAACGCTCCTGCGAAGAAGGAGGAAAACGCTCTGGCTGCGAAGGATGCTTACGAAAAAACCGTACTGGGGTGGTGAAATATGGAAATGATAACAAGAGGTGGAGTTATAACCGAACCCGGAAACTCGATGGAAAACAAGACGGGCTCGTGGAGAGTCTTCAAGCCCGTGATAAACTACGAGAAATGCATACGATGTATGATTTGCTGGCAGTTCTGCCCTGAGCCTGCAATATTTAAGGTGAAAGATGAAGAAGAGAAGAAAAAATACGAGGCACCGAAAGATGCGATAAAGAGATTGCCTGTGCCCGTGATCGACTACGATTACTGCAAAGGTTGCGGAATATGCTATAATGAATGCCCTGTAAAAGCAATAGATTTTGTGATGGAGGAGAGATAAATGACTAAGATAATGCTTAGAGGAAATGAATCGATAGCGTACGCGTTCAAGCTGGCAAGGGTTCAGGTGATTCCGGCGTACCCTATTACACCTTCAACCCTTGTCCCAGAGAAGATAAGCGAGTTCATAGCCAATGGCGAGATGAAGGCGGAATTTGTGCCCGTGGAGAGCGAGCACAGCGCAATAAGCGCTGCAATAGGTGCAAGCGCAAAGGGTGTTCGAGTTGGAACGGCCACGGCCTCTCAGGGCCTTGCTTTAATGCACGAGGTTCTTTTCATCGCGTCGGGTATGCGATTGCCCATAGTTATGGGTATAGGAAATCGAGCTTTGAGCGCACCTATCAATATCTGGTGTGACCATCAGGACATGATGGCCCAGCGCGATGCGGGCTGGCTTCAGTTCTACGGAGAGAACAATCAGGAAGGCCTCGACTTAGGAATAATGGCATTCAAAATCGCCGAGGACAATCGCGTGATGCTTCCCGCAATGGTGGGTTTGGATGCTTTTGTTCTTACGCATACCGTGGAGCCTGTGGAGATGCCCGAACAGAGCGAAGTGGACGAATTCGTGGGCGAGTTCAAGCCAAATTACGTAACTCTTGATCCTGACAAGCCTGCCACCCTCGGGTCTTTCGGATTCCCGGAGCACTACATGGAGTTCAAGTTCGGGCAATGGGTTGCCATGGAGAGGGCTAAGAAGGTAATAGATGAAGTCTTCAAGGAATTTGAGGAGAAATTCGGAAGAAAGTACAGAAAGGTAAATCCGGAGTTCGTGGAAGACGCGGATATTGTTCTCGTTACCATGGGTTCCATGAGTGGAACCGCAAGGGAATTCGTGAAGAGAATGAGGGGAAAGGGTAAGAAAGTTGGACTGCTGAAGATAACAACCTTCAGGCCATTCCCCAAGGAAGAACTCATAGAGGCGTTGAAGGGTGTTAAAGTGGTGGCTGTGATGGAGCGCAACATATCCTTCGGATTCGGGGGCGCCGTATATGCGGAATTAGGCGCAACATTCGCAAATCTCAAGGAGAAGCCGAAGATCGTGGATTTCATCGTTGGTCTCGGCGGAAGGGACATAACATTCAACACATACCAAGCGGTTCTTGATCTCGCCGAGAAAGCGCTCAAAGAGGATGTGGACGAGGTGAATTGGATTGACGTGAATAAAGAAGCCGTTTACAAAGCGGAGGGATTGCAATGAAGAATCAATACGAAGATGAGGAATTTTTCGCACCGGGCCACGGAATGTGCGCCGGGTGCGCGGCACCCATCATAGTTAAGTGGGTTCTCAAAATAGCCGGGCCCAATACAATCGTGGTCAATGCCACAGGATGTTTGGAAGTGGCTACCACTGCGTATCCGAGGACTTCTTGGAAGGTTCCATGGCTTCACGTGGCCTTCGAGAACGCGGCCGCGGCTGCCAGCGGTGTGGAAGCGGCCGTGAAGGCGAAGGGAGAGAAGACAAATATAATCGTTTTCGGCGGAGACGGCGGAACAGTGGATATAGGTTTTCAGGCGCTCAGTGGAATGGTTGAAAGAGGTCACAATGTACTTTACGTGCTGTACGACAACGAGGCGTACATGAACACGGGAATACAGAGAAGCGGAGCCACACCTTGGGGCGCATGGACTACCACCAGCAAGGTGGGCGAAGCGAACCCCATTGGTAAATTGAGGCCCAAGAAACCGATTGCTAAGATAATCGCTGCCCACAACGCGAGCTACGTTGCCACTGCAAATCCCGCCATGTTCCAGGATTTCAAGAAGAAAGTGGAGAAGGCCATGAGCTACGATGGCCCGAGATTCCTGCATGTTCTTTCCTCATGTACAACGGGGTGGAGGCATGACCCGAGCAAGACTATTGAGATTCTCCGCCTGGCATCCGACACCGGTTTGTTCCCCCTCTACGAGATAATAGATGGGGACATAGAGAACATGAGAATAACCTACAAGCCTAAGGAGTTCAAGCCCGTCGAAGAGTACCTTAAGATGCAGGGAAGGTTCAGGCACCTCTTCAAGCATCCAGAGTACATAAAGAAACTGCAGGACGATGTAAACGCATGGTGGGAGAAATACGGGAAACATTACATCAAGTAACTCCCAATTTTTTTAAATTTTCTAAAAATTTATCGATTATTTCTTTTTTCACGTGGGGCATTACAACTATTCTTATTGAAGAGTACTTTGGATTCGTCGACACTGCCCAGCCCAGTTTCAAAAGCTTTTTCTTTATTCGCTCTTCATTATCGACCACTATATTCACTATGTTGAGCACGGGCCTTGCAAGGATTTGAAATCCCTCTTCACGTGCTCTTTTTTCCAAGTAAATGGCATTTTCCATGCAATCCTTAATTATTTTTTCATACCCTTCCCAGCCGAAATGCAAAATTGCTGCATAGCTTGCGGCCACGCTCCCACTCTGCCTCGTTCCTAGCAATGAGTCGCTTTTCCCTTCCATAAGGTATGGGGCGTCCACGGAGATTCGAGCAAATATATTCTCCCTCGTCACTAATCCCCCGGCGGGATATGGGGCCATACCCATCTTGTGTGGATCTATGGTTACACTTCTAACCTCTGGAATTCGAAATCCGAATTTCAATTGCGGATACAGGAATGGAATAACGAAGCCCCCGAAGGCCGCATCCACGTGCAGAAAGCAGGAAAAAGAGGAGCAAATCTTTCCGATTTTTTCCACAGGGTCGATGTACCCCAAGGGTGTAGTTCCTGCGGTGGCCACCACAACAGCATTTTCTTCCATTTTTTCCTCTAAGTCCTTTGGATCTATAACGAAATTTTTCATCCTTACGAATTGAATTTCCATTGAGAGGAGATTGGCAGCCTTCAGAACTGAGAAATGCACATCTTCCGTAGTTAATATTTTCTTGAATCCCATCTCGCGGGCGGCCCAGAGCGCCGTGATGTTTGCCTCCGTTCCGCCGCTCAAAATCTTTCCGAAGTGCCCACCGTGGGTTAATTTAATCAAGAATTTAACCACTTCTTTCTCCATCTTGGCCGTGCCGGGGTAAAGCCCGGGGTTTCCCAAATTCGATTGGTAAAATCTAAAAAAGGCTTTGAGCACAATATCTGGAGGATGCGTATACATTGAGCCG